>NZ_JBEZOK010000026.1:0-132588 GCF_040706515.1 Streptomyces sp. NPDC047880
CTTGCGTTTCCGACTCTATCAGATCTTTCCGATCCGATTTCCTCGGTGCTTTCCAGGTTCCCGCTTCCGCGTTTCCCTTTCCGGCGGTTCCGACTCTATCAGATCCTTTCGGGCCTGATCCCCGGTCAGCGGGGTTTGTCTTTGCGGCTGTTGGGCCGTTCCGACGTGTCCAACCTTAGCGCGTCCTCTCGGCGATTCCCAAATCGACGCCGTTGGAGTCGATCAGATCATCGAGTCCCAATTCGAATTGAATTCGGGCGCGCCGAAATCAACCCTGTCGGGAGGTCGAGCTGGTGGTTGGGGTGCCGCTGCTGCGGCGGAAGTGCTGTCGAAGAACCGTTACGGCTCCGCGGCAACCCGAAGAACTCTACGGATCCGTCAAGGGGGTGTCAAGCGCCCCCTGTCAAGATCTTTTCGGCCCCGGTGTCAGTCCAGGTCGGTGAGGCGTCCGCCGGCGTCCGGCTGTGCGTGCTCGACCCTGCGCAGCAGGCGCGTGAGCACCTCGCCCAGCGCCGTGCGTTCGTCCGGTGACAGGTCCTGGAGGAGGTCCTCCTCGAAGACCGTCGCCAGGCGCATCGCCTCCAGCCACTTCTCTCGCCCCTCGGATGTCAGCTCCACGATGACGCGTACGCGGTTCGACTCGTCTCGCTCACGGGTCACCAGAGATTCGGCGACCATGCGATCGATTCTGTGGGTCATCGCGGCCGGGGTGAGGCCGAGGCGCTTGGCGAGGTCGCTGGGGCCCAGGCGGTAGGGGGCTCCGGAGAGGACGAGGGCCTTGAGGACCTCCCACTCCGCGTTGCTGATGCCGAGGGCCGAGGTCTGCCGTCCGTAGGCGACGTTCATACGGCGGTTCAGGCGGGAGAGCGCCGAGACGATCTGCTCGACCTGGGGGTCGAGGTCCTGGAACTCGCGCTGGTACGCGGCGATCTGCTCTTCGAGGGTCGGCTCGCTGGGGCCGTCGGTGTCGCCCATGTGCGCAGTATCGCACGCCCGTTCTTTGCCTTGAAGTCCTTCGGTATGTACTCTTTAGCTTCGAACTTTAGTTTTGAAGTCTTCACTCCTAACTTGTGAGAGAGGTGAACGTGACCAGGGCGATGGGCGCAGCGATGCGCCGGATTCACGTGGGTAACGCACTCAGCGCGTTCGGGCTCGGCTTCACGGTCCCGTACCTGTACGTCTACGTGGCGCAGGTGCGAGGGTTGGGAGCCATGACGGCGGGTCTCGTACTCGCCGTCTTCGCTGTGGCCGCGCTGGTCGTGCTGCCGTTCGCCGGGCGTGCCATCGTCCGGCGCGGCCCGCTGCCGGTGTTGCTCGCCGCCCTGGTCACCGCCGCGCTGGGTGCGCTCAGTCTGGGGATCGCGAGCAGCGCGGTGGCCGTCCTGGTGTCGGCCTCCCTGCTGGGGGCCGGGCAGGCCGTGATGCAGCCGGCGCTCGCGACGATGATCGTCGACTGCTCGTCCGCTGAGACGCGGTCGCGTGCCTTCGCCATGCAGTTCTTCTTGCAGAACCTGGGGCTCGGCGTCGGCGGCCTCATCGGTGGGCATCTGGTCGACACCACCAGCGCCGCCTCCTTCACGTTGCTCTTCGCGATCGAGGCGGCCATGTTCCTGCTGCTCGTCGTGGTGATGACGACCGTGCGGATGCCGCAAGCGCCGCGGATCGAGGGCGCCCCGCAGGCCTCGGGCCGGGGCAGCTGGAAGCAGTTGCTGGGCAACCGGGCCATGGTGCAGCTGTGCGTGCTGGGCTTCGTGCTGTTCTTCGCCTGCTACGGGCAGTTCGAGTCGGGGCTGAGTGCGTACGGGGTCGAGGCCGCGGGGATCTCGACGTCCGCGCTCGGGACCGCGCTCGCCGCCAACACGCTGATGATCGTCGTCGCGCAGTTCGCCGTGCTGCGGTTCGTGGAGCGGCGCCGGCGTTCGCGGGTGATCGCCGCTGTCGGGCTGATCTGGGCCGTGGCGTGGGCCGTCGCCGGGTACGCGGGGCTCGGGCACGGGAGCCAGGAGATGGCGACGGCCGCGTTCGTCTCGACGTACGCGCTGTTCGGACTGGGTGAGGCGATGCTTTCGCCGACCGTGGCCCCGCTGGTCGCGGATCTCGCGCCGGAGGGCATGGCCGGGCAGTACAACTCCGCGTTCGCCTTGGTCAAGCAGTTGGCGCTGGCTGTCGGGCCGGCGGTGGGCGGGCCGCTGGGTGCCTCGCTGCACGCGCCGTACATCGTGGCGTTCCTGGTGTTCTCGCTGGGGATCACCGTCCTGGCCGTGCGGTTGGGGCGGCAGCTGACCGAGATGCAGGACCAGCCGTGGCTCGGGAAGAGCCGGGTCGTGGCGCGGGGCGGGGCGCCCGTTTCCGCGGACGTCTGATCCCGGTTCCGCCCAGGCTGTCGTGTGGGTCAGGCCCTAGGCGGTCTGGGTGCGGGGCAGGGCGAACTCGCACCAGACCGCCTTGCCGCCGCCGGGGGTGCGGCGGCAGCCCCAGTTCGACGCGATCGTGGCGACGATGGCGATGCCACGGCCAGATTCGTCGCCCGGTTCCGCGCGGCGGCGTCTGGGGAGGTGGTCGTCGCCGTCGGTGACCTCGATGATCAGCCGCCGGTCCGTGCGGCGCAGGCGCAGGCGCATCGGCGGGGTGCCGTGCTGGAGGGAGTTGGCGACCAGTTCGCTGGCGGCGAGGACACCCAGGTCGTGCAGGTCGGCGGGGAAGCGCCAGCTGGTCAGGACACCGGAGGCGAAGGCCCGCGCGCGCGGGGCCGCTTCCACCCCGCCCAGCAGTTCCAGGGCGGCGTTACGGAAGAGCTCGCTGTCCGCGCCGGTGCGCGCGGGGTGCTGGAGGACCAGGACGGCCACGTCGTCGTCGTGGTCGGGTGTCACTCCCGCGGAGCGGACCAGGCGGTCGCAGACGACCTGAGGGGTGCCGGTGGCGCCGGCCAGGGCCCGTTCCAGGGCGGCGATGCCCTCGTCCAGGTCCGCGTCGCGCCGCTCGACCAGGCCGTCCGTGTAGAGGACGGCCGTGGAGCCGGGGGCGAGGGGGATCGAACCCGAGGTGTGCATCCAGCCGCCGGTGCCGAGCGGCGGGCCGGTGGGTTCCTCGGCGCGCAGGACCGTGCCTTTCTCGTCGCGGACGAGGATCGGGAGGTGGCCCGCCGAGGAGTAGATCAGCTTGCCTTCGTTCGGGTCGTGGATGGCGTACGCGCACGTGGCGATCTGGTTGGCGTCGATCTCGGCGGCCAGGCCGTCCAGGAGCTGCAGGACCTCGTGCGGCGGGAGGTCGAGGCGAGCGTAGGCGCGGACCGCCGTGCGGAGCTGGCCCATGACGGCCGCCGCGCGGACCCCCCTGCCCATGACGTCTCCGATGACCAGGGCCGTGCGGCCGCCGCCCAGGGTGATGACGTCGTACCAGTCGCCGCCGACCGCGGCTTCCGTGCCGCCGGGGTGGTAGGTGGCGGCGATGCGCAGGTCGTCGGGCTGTTCCAGCTCCTGGGGGAGCAGGGAGCGCTGGAGGGTGACGGCCGTTTCGCGCTGGCGGCGCTCGCTGGCGCGCAGGCGTTCGGCGGCTTCGGCGTGGTCGGTGACGTCGGTGGCGAAGACGAGGACGCCGCGGCCGTCGCTGCCGCCCTTGCCGTCGCCCTGGGCGACCGGGGTGCAGGTGAAGGTGTAGGAGCGGCCGTCGGGGGCCTTGCGGGACTTGACCGTGCGCGGCTTGCCGCTGCGCTGGACCTGGTCCAGGAGGGGGAACAGGCCGAGGGCGTCCAGTTCGGGGAGGGCCTCGCGGGCGCGTTCGCCCAGGGGGCGGATGCCGAAGGCGCTGGTGTAGGCGTCGTTGACGTAGGCGATGCGGTGCTCGGGGCCGTGGACCAGGGCGACGAGGGACGGGACGCGGTCGAGTACCTCGCGCACCCGCAGGTCGTCGACGGCGGGAAGGGACGGTGCACCGTCGGTCAGTTGTTCGGCGCGGGCGGCGGGTACGGAGCCGTCCCCCCGCCGGTCCGGGGAGGCCGTCTGCTCGGTCCGCGCTGCGGCGCGGCGCTGCGTTCCGGGGAGCCGGGCGCTCCAGCGCGTGAAGTTCACGAATCCTTGCCTCGTGTAGTGGTCGGCGGCCGGCACCGGAACCGGCCGGGGCCCCGAGGGGCCCGCACCGGGGCGCGTGGTGGCGAGCCCGCGGTGGTGGACCAGTCTGGCAGGGCGCGGACCGGACCGACATCCGTCAGACGCCGGGCCGGCCGCTGGAGTTCCTGGGTCCGGTCAGGACGACCCCTTCGGGTCGGGAGAAGGCTTTCCACCGGCCGCGAGTTCGAACTCAGCCCGGGGGTGTTCGAGTGACCCCAGGGAGACGATCTCCCGTTTGAACAAGCCGGCCAGGGTCCATTCGGCCAGCACCCGCGCCTTGCGGTTGAAGGTGGGCACGCGGCTGAGGTGGTAGGCGCGGTGCATGAACCAGGCGGGGTAGCCCTTGAGCTTGCGTCCGTAGACGTGGGCGACGCCCTTGTGCAGGCCCAGGGAGGCGACCGAGCCGGCGTAGGCGTGTTCGTACGTCTCCAGTGGTTCGCCGCGCAGGGAGTGCACGATGTTGTCGGCGAGGACCTTGGCCTGGCGGACCGCGTGCTGGGCGTTGGGGGCGCACTCGCGGCCCGGTTCCTTGGCCGTGACGTCGGGGACGGCGGCGGCGTCTCCGGCGGCCCACGCGTGTGGTGCGCCGTCGACCGACAGTTCGGCCGTGCACGTCAGGCGGCCGCGGCCGTTGCGGGGCAGGTCGGAGGCGGCGAGCACCGGGTGGGGTTTCACGCCCGCCGTCCAGACGACCGTACGGGTGGGGAAGCGGGCACCGTCGCTGAGGACGGCGACCCGGTCGGCGCAGGACTCCAGGCGGGTCCGCAGCCGGATGTCGATGTTCCGGCGGCGCAGCTCGGTGACCGTGTAGCGGCCCATCTCCTCGCCGACCTCGGGCAGGATGCGCTCCGATGCCTCGACGAGGATCCACTTCATGTCCTCGGGCTGGACGTTGTGGTAGTAGCGGGTGGCGTAGCGGGCCATGTCCTCCAGTTCGCCGAGTGCCTCCACGCCCGCGAATCCGCCGCCGACGAAGACGAAGGTGAGGGCCGCGTCGCGGATCGCGGGGTCGCGGGTGGAGGAGGCGATGTCCATCTGCTCGATGACGTGGTTGCGCAGGCCGATGGCCTCCTCGACGGTCTTGAAGCCGATGCCGTGTTCGGCGAGGCCGGGGACCGGCAGGGTGCGCGAGACGGAGCCGGGGGCGAGGACGAGTTCGTCGTAGGACAGCCGCTGCCCGCCCGTGCCCTCCTCCTCGGTGGCGAGGGTGGTGACTGCGGCGGTGCGTTTCGCGTGGTCGACGGCGGTGGCCTCGCCGATCAGGATCCGGCACCGGTCGAGGACGCGGCGCAGCGGTACGACGACGTGCCGGGGGGAGATGGCGCCCGCGGCGGCCTCGGGGAGGAACGGCTGGTAGGTCATGTACGGGTCGGGGGTGACGACGGTGATCTCCACCTCGCCCCGGTCCAGCTCCCGTTTCAGTCTGCGCTGCAGGCGCAGGGCCGTGTACATCCCGACGTAGCCGCCACCGACAACGAGAATGCGCGCACGTTCCTTCACCATCCCATGACGCACCCGTCGCTTGCGTTTGTCCACAGCCTCGACGAATTGTGTGACCGGAGCGGGAGAGTGCGCGGAGTTGGCCGGATTAGCGACCTGCGACACATCCGTGCAGGTCAGAAGGGGTGGTGCAGGGGGCGCGCGGGGGCACATTCGGGACGTATGCGGCTCGTACTCCGATCGGTGGGCGCTCCGTGCGGAACCTGCCCCTTCTGAATTGACTCCCTCTCAACTATGTTCGTGTGTCGACGGGGTGTAGGGGGATGTGCTCACCGGGTCCGCGACGGGCGGGCCGCGGACGGGCCGGTTCCCGCGTCCCGGCATCGAATGGCGGGGAGTCTCCGGGGGGAGACGTCATTACCGGGGGAATGCTTATGCATGTTCAGGACTCTCATTGGTCGCCCGCGTCCGCAGTCGCGGCGGGCGGTATGACGATGAGCGCGGCGGCGGGCAGCGGACGCGACGGATCGCGGACGACGCCGCTGCGCGTGGACGCTCAGCGCAATCTGGAGCACGTGCTGCGGGCGGCGCGCGAGGTGTTCGGCGAGCTGGGGTACGGCGCGCCGATGGAGGATGTGGCGCGGCGCGCGCGGGTCGGCGTGGGCACGGTGTACCGGCGGTTCCCGAGCAAGGACGTCCTGGTGCGGCGGATAGCCGAGGAGGAGACCTCCCGGCTCACCGACCAGGCGCGGGCGGCGCTCGGGCAGGAGGACGAGCCGTGGTCGGCGCTGTCGCGCTTCCTGCGGACGTCGGTGGCCTCCGGCGCGGGGCGGCTGCTGCCGCCGCAGGTGCTGCGGGTCTCGGTCGAGGACGGCGCCGGTGGACCGCGGGTGCCGCAGCAGCGGACCCAGCCGGCTACGACGGAGCTGCGACTGGTGCCCGACCAGCCCGTCGCGGTCGCCTCGGTGCCGGCGGTCGCGGCCGAGGACGACGCCGGGACGACGGCGCTGCTGGAGGTCGTGGGCCGGCTCGTGGAACGGGCGCGTGCGGCCGGTGAGCTGCGGGCGGACGTGTCGGTCTCGGACGTGCTGCTGGTGATCGCCACGGCCGCGCCCTCGCTGCCGGACGCGGCCCACCAGGCGGCCGCGTCGGCCCGGCTGCTGGACATCCTGCTGGAGGGGCTGCGCTCGCGACCCGCGTGAGCCGCCGGGTCCGGGATCCGGGGCGGGCGAGCCCTGGCCGGGGAGGCTTCCGGGCTCGGGCGTGACGTCCGGGCCCGGAGCAGCAGGAAGCCGCCGGGAACGAGAGGGAGCCTCCCGGCCGACAGGCAGCTGCCCCGGAGCGAAGGGCGTCCTCGGAACGAAAGGTCGCCTTCGCGTCTTCCCCGAACGGCTGACGGCCAGTACTGCCGTGCGGCGGGTCCCCACGGATGAGTGGTGATCCGAACTTCAGGGCTCCGACCGGACATTCCTATGGCACGCTGACCTGGTGGTCTGGACGGATGGGGCGGCTGCCGGGGGCTTTCCGCGATGAGCGTTGACGGGCGGGACGAGTCCAGCGGTGGCGGACACGGCGACGCCGCGGCCGGCGACCCGGCCCCGCCGCAGGTGCCGAGTCAGGGTGGACGTGCGAGCGTGCCGCCCGCCGGGCACCCGGCCGACGGCTCGGTCCCGGCCCAGCGCAACGGACGCGAGGGCGGCACCCTGCCGCCTGAACTGCCGCCCTCCGACGCCGGCCTCATCGACCGGATGCGCGCGGGTGACGACACGGCGTACGAGGAGTTGTACCGGCGCCATGCGCAGGCTGTGCGCCGGTACGCGCGCACGTGCTGCCGCGACGCCCACACCGCGGACGACCTGACCGCCGAGGTCTTCGCCCGGATGCTCCAGGCCGTGCGCGGCGGCGCCGGCCCCACGCACGCCGTCCGCGCCTACCTGCTCACCTCCGTCCGGCGCGTCGCCGCTGCCTGGACCAGGTCGGCACGGCGCGAACAGCTCGTCGACGACTTCGCCGTGTTCGCCGCCCAGTCCGCGCACGGGCCCGACGTGTCCGGCGGCGACCCGCTCGAACTGGGCGCGGACGTACGGGCGATGCACGAGGCCGAGCAGTCCATGGCCATGCGGGCGTTCCGGTCGCTGCCGGAGCGCTGGCAGGCCGTGCTGTGGCACACCGAGGTCGAGGACGAGTCCCCCAGCGAGGTCGCCACGCTGTTCGGACTGGACGCCAACGGCACGCGCGTCCTCGCCAGCCGGGCCCGCGAGGGCCTCAAGCAGGCCTACCTCCAAGCCCACGTCAGCGCCACGCTCACCGGCGACGAGGGATGCGCGCGCTACGCCGATCAGCTGGGCACCTACGCCCGCGGACGGCTGCGCACCCGGGCCGAGCGGGGGCTGCGCAAGCACCTGGAGGAATGCGCGAAGTGCCGTCTGGCCGCGCTGCAGATCGAGGAGGTGGCCGGTGGTATCCCGGCCGTCGTGCCGGTCGCCGTCATCGGCTGGTTCGGGGCCGCCGGTTACGCCAAGGCCGCCGGGCTCATCGCCGGGGGTGCGGGAGCGGCCGGTGCGGTGGGGGCCGCGGCTGCCGGGGGCTCGGCAGGTGGAACGGCAGGTGGAACGGCAGGTGGAACGGCCGCTGCGGGTGACAGTACGGCCGCAGGCAGTGCCGCCGGTGGCAGTGCGGCGGGTGGCGGTGCGGTCGGCGGCGGGGGCGGTGCGGTCGGCGGCGGGGGCGGTGCGGCGGCCTCCGAGGGGATCGGCGCACCGGTGAAGGCAGGTATCGCCGCCGGTGTGGTCGCCGTGGGTGTGGTGGCGACGGTGGTGATGGCACTGGCGGGCAACGACAACCCGAAGGACGAGGCCAAGGCCGACCCCGCGCCCCCTGCCCCGTCGTCGGTGGTGCGCCCCGGTGAGTCCACGCCGTCCCCTTCCCCACCCGGAACCGGACCGCGATCGCGCCCCTCGGGGGTCGTGCCGCCGCGCGCCGCGACACCCACGCCCACGCCCACGCCCACGCCCACACCGACAACGACGCCGGAGACCAGCACCACCCCGAGTCCGGACCCGGACCCGGCGACGCCGTCCCCCGCTCCGACCCGGACGTCCGGTCCGCCCGCATCCACCGAGCCGACACCGTCTCCCGACGGCACGCCGGCGCCCACTTCCTCGCCGTCCCCGCCCGCCCCGGCCGTCTACCGGTGGAGCGAGCTGTCGTACGACGTCAACGGCGACGGCGCCAAGCCCGAGATGCGGATCGGGTCGAGCAGCTGGGTCTGGAAGCGGTCCGGCCTGCGGGTCGGCGGCGAGCGGTACGGACACGGCGTCACCGTGCACGGCCGCTCGTCCGTCACCATCGACCTCAACCGTTCCTGCGCGTCGTACGACGCGCTCGTGGGCGTGGACGACATGACGCTGCGGCTCGGCGTGGTGCGCTTCTCCGTCTACGCCGACGGGACCAGGCTGTGGCGGTCCCCGCTGATCGAGGGCGGTGACGCGGCCGTGCCCGTCCACGTGGACCTCACCGGCCGCAGCACGGTCCGGCTGGTGGTGGAGCCGCGCAGCGTCCTCGACGCCGTGATGGCGGTGGACTGGGCGGAGTCCAGGTTCACCTGCGGCTGACGGCAGGGCGGTTCAGGTCACCCTGCCGGTGGCGTACGCGACGCACGCCTCGTCCAGCTCGCGCAGGACGTCGTCCGGGGTGAGGGCCGCACCCCGGGCACGCTCCGCCGCGCAGCGGGCCCGGCCCAGGGCGGCACGGGCGGCGGCCTCGGCGCGTTCGGCCGGGGGGATCTCCGGGATGGAGCGCGGGCGCCCGGACCGCCAGTGGTCGCCGGTGCCGAGCAGCCGGACCGCGCGCGGGAAGTCGCCGAGGTCGGCCAGCAGTCCCGCCGCGCCCTCCACGACCGTCGCCCGGACGATGTCCGAGCACCGCTTCTCCACCGCTTCGCGCAGGGCTTCGGTGGCCTTGGCCAAGCCGGAGCGCGGACCGGACTCCTTCGCGCTGATCGCGGCGTCGAGCAGGCGCAGCATCACCATGAACTGGGGCGGCGGTGTGCCGGGGGCGGTGTTGGCGAGGGCCTCCTCCCACCACGCTCGCGCCCGGGCGGTGTGCCCGTCCTCGAAGGCCATCTGGGTGCGCATCAGCAGGATGTACGCCTTGGAGTCCCGCACGCCGTACCGCTCGGCGGCGGCGGTGGCCTCGTCCAGCGCGGACAGTGCGGCCGGCCGGTCGCCCGCACGGTAGGCGATCTCGGCGAGCCGCGCGATGAGGAACGGCGACTCGGCGTGGGCGCCCACCTCGTAGGCGAGCCGGAGTGCCTCCTCGTACTCCCGCTCGGCCTCCTCGAAACGGCTGCGCACCATGGCGGCCTCGCCGGCCGCGCTGCACACCTGGGCACGCAGCCAGCGGTCACCGGCGCGGCGGCTGAGGACCCGCAGTTCCGCGAGGTCGTCGTCTACGCCCTCCAGGCCTCCGGGCCCGTCGACGACCGTGTGCGCGCGGAACATCAGGGCGACGGAGACCTCCCAGTCACCGCCGTACGCACGGCAGTTGGCGACGGCGGCGTCCAGGACGGTCCGGACCTCGCGCTGGTCGCCCAGGTAGGAGGAGAGGATCGGGCAGACGAGCCCCGGGATACGGGCCGCGTGCGGGCCGCCTTCCGTGTAGTGGGCCCACACCCGCTCCATGTACGGCAGCCGCTCGGCGACGAACGTCTCCATCGGGGCCACTTCGGTCATGAAGAACAGATGCAGCAGGCGCACGTCCATGCGCAGTGCGTGCAGCGGGTGTCCCGCTTCCCCGTCCGGTGAGGTGAGGAAGGAGTCGACGTGGCCGGGCGGCTCCGGCTCACCGCCGGCCGGCACACGGCCCGCCGCGTCCAGGGCCGCGCCCAGCTTCAGCGTCCGCTCGAGCCACTCCACGCCCTCGTGGCGGTAGTTGCGCAGCCACCAGAACCAGCCCATGGCCACGGCGAGGGCGGCGGCCTCCGCCTCGTCCCCGGCGGCGAGGGCCCGGTCGAGGGCCGCACGGATGTTGTCCAGCTCGGTCTCCAGGCGGGAGATCCACGGCAGTTGCGCGGCGGAGCGCAGCTGCGGATCGGCCCGCTCGGCGAGCGCACGCGCCCACGCGCGGTGCCGTCGCTCGGCGGCGGCGCGCAGCGGCGGGTCGTCGGCGGCGCGTTCGACGGCGTACTCGTGGATGGTCTCCAGCATCCGGTACCGCATGCCGGGGGGATCCTCGTCCGTGCCGGGCGTCGCCACGACGAGGGACTTGTCGACGAGGGCCCCGATCAGCTCGGCGGCGGGCCCGGAGCACACGGCCTCGGCCGCACCGAGGTCCCAGCCGCCCGCGAACACGGACACCTCGCGCAGCATCGTCCGCTCGGCGTCGTCGAGCAGGTCCCACGACCAGTCGACGACGGCGCGCAGGGTCTGCTGGCGGGGCAGGACCGTACGGCTCCCGGAGGTGAGGAGGCGAAAGCGGTCGTCGAGGCGGTCGGCGATCTGCCGGGGGGTGAGCAGCCGCAGCCGGGCCGCCGCCAGCTCGATGGCGAGCGGAAGCCCGTCCAGCCGCCGGCAGATCTCCGCCACCGCCCGCTCGTCGCGGAGCACGGCCTGCGCATCGGGACGGACGGCGGCGGCGCGCTCCGCGAACAGCCGGCGGGCGTGGTCGGGGCGCAGGGGCTCGACCGGACGGACCACCTCACCCGGCACACCCAGGGGTTCACGGCTGGTGGCGAGGATCGTGAGCCCCGGGCAGCGGGTCAGCAGGGTCTCCGCCAGGTCGGCGGCGGCGCCGATGACGTGCTCGCAGTTGTCGAGGATCAGCAGGAGGCTACGCGGTGCGCAGAACTCGACGAGCAGCCCGACGGGGTCGTCCTGCACGGCGGTGAGCTCACTGGTCATCAGCACGGTCTCGCGCAGACCGAGCGCACTGACCACCGCTCCCGGCACCGCCTCCGGCCGGTCGAGCGGGGCGAGCTCGGCCAGCCATGCCTGCGGGAGCCCGGCGGCGGCCTCCTCGGCGAGGCGGGTCTTGCCGGAGCCGCCCGGTCCGGTGAGGGTGACGAGTCGGGCCCCGTGCATGTCGGAACGGATGGCGTCGATCTCGGGTTCCCGGCCGACGAAAGAGGTCAGCCGGGGGCGGATGGTCCCGGGGCGGGTGGGCTCGCGCTCCGGCGGAGCGGGCGGGGGCTTCTCGTCCCGCGGGGCGGGGTCCAGCAGGTCGGCGTGGAGGGCGCGCAGTTCGGGCCCGGGGTCGGTGCCGAGGCCTTCGGCCAGGGCCCGGCGGACGTTCTCGTACGCGGCGAGCGCGTCGGCGTCCCGTCCGGTGTCGCGCAGGGCGCGGACGAGGAGTGCGTGCAGCGGCTCGTCGTAGGGGTGTACGGCGGTCAGTTCCCGCAGTTCCGGTACGACGTCCGGCGCGCGGCCGAGCCGTAGCCGGGCCTCCGCCCTGGCCCGGTTCGCCTCGAGACGCCTGGCCTCCGGGCGGGCGGCGGCGGAGCGGTCCGGGAGGTCGGCGAGGGCGGGGCCGCGCCAGAGGGCGAGGGCGGCGTCGAGGTGGTGCTCCGCCAGGGCGGGGTCGTTGCCGGTGAGGGCGTCGGTGCCCTGCTGAACGAGCCGTTCGAAGACGAAGAGGTCGATGTCGTCCTGGCCCGCCGCGAGTCGGTAGCCGCCCGTCTCGGAGGTGACGGCGTCCTTGCCGAGAGCCCTGCGGAGGCGGCCGACGAGCGCCTGGAGCGCGGCGGAGGCGTCCTGGGGCGGCTCCTCCGGCCAGACCTCGTCGATCAGCGTCCGGGGGGTGGTGACGCGGGAGGGGCGCAGGGCGAGGGCGGTGAGCAGGGCACGGAGGCGTGGTCCGCCAACGGGTACGACTGAGCCGTGCTCGTCCTCTGCCGTGGTGACGCCCAGGATTCTGTACCGCACGGGGTCATTGTCGCCGGGGTCGGCACGAGGGCCGGGGGGTTTTCCGCGCCGGGCGTTGCCCGGGGGCTCGTGGGCGGGTGCGGGGTTGTGGCTGACCTGGGGGCGGGTGGGTCCGCGACCCGGCGCTGGGGGGTGTCGCTGCGTTGGTGCCGAGGCCGGGTGGGTCCGCGACCCGGCGGAACGGAGTGCCTCCCCCAAACTCTCGGCTTCGCTCGAGCAGGGGCCCCCACGCCCACCCGTGCCGCCCCTGGCGGCACGCATGCCCGCAGCTGGGCGGCTGCGCATGCCCGCGGCTGAGCGGGCCCGCACCCGCCGGACCACGTAAGTGTCGGGGTGTGTCCGCCCGCAGCGGTTGGCGCGTCAACGGGGAGTCAGTCGGTATCCGACCCCATCGCGCCGTCCGAGGACGGACACCCCCCGGCGCGGCCCCGACCCACACCCCACGCGCAGGCGAAGCGCACGCGCACGCGCACCCGCATCCACCCCCACCGATCCACCGCTACACCCGCCGCCCCCCGCCGGCCCCCGCCCCCAACGCGCCCCGCTGCGGGGCGATGCCCGCCGGGACGGCGCGCTGCCGCGCCGGTGTGCCCGTCCAGCAGGTGCCGCGGCGGGCGAGGAGGCGGCGCAGCCACAGTTCCAGGGAGACCAGGTCCGCGAGGCCGTCCAGGGGTAGGGGTTCGCCCGCCGCCGCGCCGCGCAGCGCCTTGCGGACCACGCGGGCCTCGACCAGGCCCGCCTCCGCCAGCAGCGGGGTGTCGAACAGGGCGATCAGGGAGTCCGCAGCGACGCGCAGCCCCGTACGCTCCGCGGCGGCCGCCGTCGCCTGGGTCGGGGCGCCCCAGCCGGGCGGCAGTTCCCGGACCCCTGCCCCTTCCAGCACCGTTCGCAGGATCGCCGCACGCGCCCCGGGCCGCACCCGCAGCGCCTCGGGCAGGGCGCGGGCCGCGCGGACGACCTGGTTGTCGAGGAACGGCGCGTGCAGCCGCTGGAAACGGACCTCCGCCGCCTGTTCCAGCACCCTCAGGTCCGCCGCGTGCCGCGCCAGCGCCGCACGCGCGCGGAAGTCTCCGGGCCGCTGTCCCGGTCCGACCAGCTCCGACCGATGGGTCGACGCCTGAAGACGAACCGATACTTCAGCCAGTGCCTCACCGGTCAGCCAGCGCGCCGCCGGCCCGGGTCTTCCCCAGGTCAGCGCGGCGAGCGAGGCGTCCAGCGCACCCCCGGGCGCGTCGAGTCCGTCGTCGTTGCGGGGGTCGAGCAGGCGCTCGGCGAGGTTCTCCAGGCCCGACCGGTACGGCATGCGGGACAACCGCCGCGCCGCCGCGTACACGCGCGCGGGCACCAGCACCGACCCGTCGGCCTTGGCCAGCGCGGCGACCGGCCGCACGAGATGCCGCCGCCGGCGGTCCATCAGAAGGTCGGCCAAGCGCGCGGGATGGGCGTCCAGGACCTGGCGCGCGCCGTAGCCCGTGAAGTGGTCCGCGCTGCCCGCCGCCAGCCGGGCCCGATGGCGCGCCGCGGACACCAGGCACGGACCGGGTTCGTCCGTCAGGGGTCCTTCCAGGTCGGCGTACGGAAGGGTCCCCTCGTCGCCCGCCACGACGACGTGGTGCAGCCGCGGGCTCGCGGCGAGTGCGCCCGCCCGCTCCAGTTCGGCCTCGCGGCCTCCGACGGCGAGGTCGTTGAACGTGACGGCCAGCAACCGCTCCCCCGCGCCCGTGCCGTGTCCCAGCACGGTGCCCGGCATCCCGGGCAGGCCCGCGGCCAGCAGCGCCAGCGCCCCGGAGGCGGGCCCGCCGGACAGGTCCGCGCCGATCCCCGGCACCGGCATCCCGCGCGCGGCGCGCCGCTCGGCGGGCCCCATGCCGGGCACGGGCCCGGGGTCTATGTCGGCGCCGGGGACGTGCCGCGGCGCCGACAGCCGCGTCCGCACGGCCTCCACGAGCGCGTCGCGCACCGCGTCGACCGCGCTGTCGGGATCGGCCGGGGGCGCCGCCACGGCCAGCGAGGCGACCGGCTCGTACCCGGCGACCTCGCGCGCCCCGGCGCGCAGGATGAGGGCATGCCCGGGCGGAATGCGCTTCACGCCGTCGTACGGCGTGGAGTCGTGCAGTGCGGCGGGCACATCGGGCGCCGCCAGCAGCGCGGCCAGGTGCCCGAAGTCGAGGTTGGCCTCGATGAGGTCGGCCAGCGGCAGCGCGGCGGTCGCGTACGCCGTACCGCCCGCCCAGGGCGTGTGGAACACCGGCCGCGCGCCCGCGAGATCACCGCAGACGGTGATCCGCCTGCCGACCTGGACGATCGCGGTGTAGCTGCCCGGCCAGGCGGTCAGATGCCGAAGTGCGCCGCCGCGCGCGGCGAACAGCGCGACGCGCAACTGCTCGTCGGTGGCGCCGCAGATGCCGAGGACGGCGATCCTGGTCCGGTCGTCGGCCTTCACGACGCGCACCTCGTCGGGGCGCCAGTCGCCGACCGCCCACAGTGGATCGGGGTCGCCCCACAGGAGTTGGGACCCCACCGGGTGCAGCGTCTCACCCTCGCTGCCGGTGGCCCCCGCCGAACCGGCAGCGACGGCTCCCGCGGCGGTGCTGCTCCATCCCACCAACCACCGCATCGCCGCCTCCACAGGCTGTGGACAACCAGTGCACCGTACGAACCGGTTCACCATGCTGCCATGAAGGAAGCGTTCCAGAGGGTGCCGACGCCGCTTGCGCTCCGCTGAATGCGCCCCGGCGGAGCCGCCCGCACCCCCCCTGAACACCCCGAACACCCGCCCACCACAAGAAGATCCGGGCGGAAAGCCGGACGAATCCACGACGCGCAGCCGGAAGACCGGACGGAAGGGCCGACAGAAGAACGGCCGGAAGGCCGACGAAGGACCGGACGGCAGTCCGACGAAGGACCGGACGGTAGTCCGGACGGAGAAGACGCCGAACCATACGCCGCGAAAGGCGAGTCGCGGGAAGACCAGGAAGCGGCGAAGAATCAAGGCACGCCAGCGACATGTCTGCAGTACGACTGCGACACGAATGCGCCCCCGCTACGCGCCCCGATCGCGCCTCACGCGCCCTCAAGTGCCGTGGTCGGAGCCCTGATACCCGGCGACCGGCAGGGGCTCTTTTCGGCCAAATCGCCGTCACGCACGCAGCTTCGAACACGCTCCGTACAGGATCGGCACCCTGTCACCCGGTCGCGCAGTCCGGGAGACGGAGCACGCCTCCCGGACCGTTCCGCCGCCCGCGGGGATGTAGGCGGCGGTGTCCCCCAGCCCACTGGATCCAGTACAGCGGGCCGACCCACGCAATGACCATGGAACCGCTCCCGCGATGGCCGGAGAAGAGCGCACGGACAGGCGCACGGCCACACAGTGGGAGCACGTCGCAACAGCCCGTATCTGAACCGCACTTCAGTACGGACCACAATCCCGCCAACCGGAACAATGCCCCTTAACGCTTGGGATGCGGCGAACTACGCTGGGTTTACGAATGCCGCGTGGTTATGCCAGTGCGGCAGCCGTCTGTGTCGAGGGGTGGCGCATGTCCAGGGAGCAACGCGGGCCGAACGAAAAACTCGGCGCCGTTCTCGCCCTCGCGGGAATCTCCAACGCGGGCCTCGCCCGGCGCGTCAACGACCTTGGCGCCCAGCGCGGTCTGACGCTTCGCTACGACAAGACGTCGGTGGCGCGCTGGGTGTCGAAGGGCATGGTGCCGCAGGGTGCCGCCCCGCACCTCATAGCCGCCGCCATCGGCCAGAAGCTCGGCCGCCCGGTGCCGCTGCACGAGATCGGCCTCGCGGACGCGGACCCCGCACCCGAGGTCGGCCTCGCCTTCCCCCGGGACGTGGGCCAGGCGGTGCGCTCCGCGACCGACCTGTACCGCCTCGACCTCGCCGGCCGCCGGGCCGGCTCCGGCGGCATCTGGCAGTCGCTCGCCGGATCGTTCGCGGTGAGCGCATACGCAACGCCCGCCTCACGATGGCTGATAACCCCGGCCGACAGTTCGGTCGCGCGTGACGTGAGCCCCGGCGAGGGCTCCGGCGCACCGCTCAAAGTCGGCCACAGCGACGTACAGAAGCTGCGCGAGGCCGCCGAGGACGCGCGCCGCTGGGACTCCAAGTACGGTGGCGGGGACTGGCGTTCGTCGATGGTCCCCGAGTGCTTAAGGGTGGAGGCGGCCCCTCTGCTGCTCGGCTCCTACTCCGACGAGGTCGGCCGGGCCCTCTTCGGCGCCTCCGCGGAACTCACGCGCCTCGCCGGCTGGATGGCCTTCGACACGGGCCAGCAGGAAGCGGCCCAGCGCTACTACATCCAGGCCCTGCGTCTGGCCCGGGCGGCGGCGGACGTCCCTCTCGGGGGCTACGTGCTGGCCACCATGTCCCTCCAGGCCACGTACCGCGGCTTCGGCGACGAGGGCGTGGACCTCGCCCAGGCCGCCCTGGAACGCAACCGCGGGCTGGCGACGGCCCGCACCATGAGCTTCTTCCGCCTCGTCGAGGCCCGCGCGCACGCACGCGCGAACGACGCCCAGGCGGCCGGCGGTGCCCTGAAGGCGGCCGAGAGCTGGCTGGAGCGGGCCCGCCCGGGCGACAACGACCCGAGCTGGCTCGGCTTCTACTCCTACGACCGCTTCGCCGCCGACGCGGCCGAGTGCTACCGCGACCTCAAGGCACCCCGCCAGGTCCGCCGCTTCACCGAGCAGGCCCTGTCGAGGCCCACGGAGGAGTTCGTCCGCTCGCACGGCCTGCGCCTGGTCGTCTCCGCGGTCGCCGAACTGGAGTCGGGGAACCTCGACGCGGCGTGCGAGCAGGGGGTGCGGGCGGTGGAGGTCGCCGGGCGGATCTCCTCGGCTCGCACCACCGAGTACGTGAAGGATCTCCTGCACCGGCTGGAGCCGTACGGCGACGAGCCACGGGTGGTCGAGCTCCGTGAGCGTGCACGGCCCCTGCTGGTGGCTCCCGCCTGAACGGGTCCCGGCTCGCTGTGATCTTGTGCCCGCGGGTCGGTCGTGGCTGATCGCGCGCTTCCCCGCGCCCCTGGAGACGATGGTGCTCCCGGCGTTTGAAGGTGCTGTCAGTGGCACAGTGCACTATCGGTACCGGGAGGTGGTGCAGGTGCGGACGGCGTACGACTGCGACGTGCTGGTGATCGGCGGCGGCATCGTCGGCCTGTCGACGGCGTACGCGATCACCCGCGCCGCGCCGGGCACACGTGTCACCGTCCTGGAGAAGGAGCCGGGCCCGGCCCGCCACCAGACCGGCCGCAACAGCGGCGTCATCCACAGCGGCATCTACTACCGCCCCGGCTCCCTCAAGGCGCGCTACGCGGTGCGGGGCGCGGCGGAGATGGTCAAGTTCTGCGCCGAGTACGGCATCCCGCACGCGGTCACCGGCAAGCTGATCGTCGCCACCGACCGTGCGGAGCTGCCCCGCCTGCACGCGCTCGTGCAGCGCGGCCGGGAGAACGGCATCCCGGTCCGCGAACTGGGCGCGTCCCAGATCGCGGAGTACGAGCCGGAGGTCCGCGGCCTGGCCGCGATCCACGTCGGCACGACCGGCATCTGCGACTTCGTCGCGGTCGCCCGCCGCCTGGCCCACGGCTCGGGCGCGGAGATCCGCTACGGCACCCGGGTGGTACGCGTCGACCGGCGTCCCGAGCGGGGAGTCGCCGTGCTCACGGCCGCGGGGGACGTCGTACGCGGGCGGGTCCTGGTGAACTGCGCCGGGCTGCAGTGCGACGAGATCGCCCGGCTCACCGGGGACGACCCCGAGGTCCGGATCGTGCCCTTCCGGGGCGAGTACTACGAGCTGGCCCGGCCGGAGCTGGTGCGCGGCCTGGTCTACCCCGTGCCCGACCCGGCGTTCCCGTTCCTCGGAGTACATCTGACGCGGGGCATCGACGGAGGCGTGCACGTCGGGCCCAACGCGGTGCCGGCCCTGGCCCGTGAGGGATACCGGTGGAGCACGGTGAGACCGCGCGAGCTGGGCTCGACCCTGACCTGGCCCGGCTCCTGGCGGATAGCCCGCAGGCACTGGCGGTACGGGGCGGGTGAGCTGCGGCGATCCCTCTCCAAGAAGGCGTTCACGCAGGCGGTGGGCAGACTGCTGCCCGGGGTGTCCGAGGACGACCTGGTACCGACGGCGGCGGGCGTGCGCGCACAGGCGGTGCTCCGTGACGGAACCCTGGTCGACGACTTCCTGATCCGCGAGGGCGCCAGGACCGTCCATGTCCTCAACGCACCGTCGCCTGCGGCCACCGCCTCTTTGCCGATCGGGCGGGAGGTGGCGCGGAGGGCGCTGAGCGCGCTGTGAGCCGTCCGGAACCCGGCGTTGTCGCTGATGCCGGGTGGGGCCGCGGCCCGGCGGAGCGGGGTGCCTCCCCCAAGCTGTCGGCTTCGCTCGAGCAGGGGGGACCCCCACGCCCACTCGTGCCGCCCCCGGCGGCACACATGCACGCAGCTGAGCCGGCGGACACCCCCCGGCGCGGTCCCGGCCCACCACCGCCGCGTCCGCGTCCCGCCTCAGCCGTAAAATCAGAGGCACTGTGTCTGAGTCCGCGAACACCCCCGAAGTCCAGAGCCCGCACCCGCACCTCCCCGGCGTCTCCGTCCGCCGGAGCCGGGCCAAGGGAGAGCCGCGCTTCCCCGACGGCCCGAAGGCAGACCCCGCCGGTTCGCACTTCGAGCGGCGGATCCGGAGTTTCCAGCCGCGGCGCAGCCGTGTCACCGCCGGTCAGGCGGACGCGCTGCAGCGCCTGTGGCCCAAGTGGGGCCTCGACATCGACGGCGGCCGAACCCTCGACCTGAACGAGCTGTTCGGCAACGACAGCCCCGTCGTCCTGGAGATCGGCTTCGGCATGGGCGAGGCCACCGCCCAGATGGCCGCCGCCGACCCCGCCACGAACATCCTCGCCGTCGACGTCCACACCCCCGGCCAGGGCAACCTGCTCAACCTCGCCGACCGCAACGGCCTGTCCAACGTCCGCGTCGGCAACGGCGACGCGATCATCCTCCTGCGCGAGATGCTCGCTCCGGAATCCCTCGCCGGCCTCCGCGTCTACTTCCCCGACCCCTGGCCCAAGAAGCGGCACCACAAGCGCCGGATCATCCAGCCGGACTTCCTCACCCTCGCCGCCCCCCGCCTCCGGCCCGGCGCGCTCCTCCACTGCGCCACCGACTGGGAGCCGTACGCCGAGCAGATGCTCGAGGTCCTCACGGCGCACCCCGACTTCGAGAACACGCAGGCGGACGGTGGTTTCGCGCCGCGTCCCGACTTCCGTCCGCTGACCCGTTTCGAGGGCCAGGGACTGGACAAGGGACATGTCGTGAACGACCTCCTCTTCCGCCGCGTACAGCACGTGGACCAGCCCCCCGCCGGCGCCTGACCACCCCTGGCACCTCTCCCGCCTGCGGACAGCGCCCATCCGTCGTTAGGGTCAATCCCGTGGCCACCAGCCTCCCGCACCCCTCGTACCCGAGCGGTCCCGACAACGGCGTCCCCTTCGCCGGCCCGGGCACGCCCGGCTCCCTGCGGCACGCCCACTGGTGGCAGCGCGCCTGGGTGCGCTACGGCGCGCTGAGCACGCTCCTCGCGATATCCGGCCTGGTCATCCTCGCCCTGGTCCGTGAGGAGACCGGTACGGAGGGGTTCCTGGTCGGGCTGGGGCTGGCCGTCCTGCCGGTGCCCCTGCTGATAGCCGCGTTCCGCTGGCTGGACCGGGTCGAACCCGGCCCCTGGCGGAACCTGGTGTTCTGCTTCGCCTGGGGCGCCTGCGCGGCGGCGCTGATAGCGATCGTCGCCAACAGCTTCGCGACGAGATGGATAGCGACGGCGACGGCGGACCCGTCCAGCGCGGACACCCTCGGCGCGACGGTGATAGCGCCGGTGGTCGAGGAGTCGGCCAAGGCGGCGGCCGTACTCCTGGTCTTCCTCTTCCGGCGTCGCGACTTCACCGGCATCGTCGACGGCGTCGTCATAGCCGGCGTGACCGCCACCGGCTTCGCCTTCACCGAGAACATCCTCTACCTGGGCACCGCGTTCGGCACCGACCAGCTGACCGGCGGCAGCGGCATCGCCTCCGTCACGGCGGCGACCTTCTTCGTGCGCATCATCATGTCGCCGTTCGCGCATCCGCTGTTCACGGTCCTCACGGGCATCGGCTTCGGCATCTCCGCGCTCTCGGCGGCCCGCCGGCCCGTGCGCCGGATCGTCTTCCCGCTGTCCGGGCTGCTGCTGGCGATGGGCATGCACGCGATGTGGAACGGCTCGTCGGCGTTCGGCGAGTACGGCTTCTTCGCCGTGTACGCGGCGTTCATGGTGCCCATCTTCGGGCTGCTGACGTGGCTGGTGATCTGGACGCGGCAGCGGGAGCTGAAGACCATCCGGGCGGAGCTGCCCGCCTACGCCGTGGCCGGCTGGCTGACCCCGGCCGAGCCGTACGCGCTCGGCTCGATGCGGGCCCGGCGGATCGCCCGCCAGTACGCCCGCCGCCACCTCGGCAGGGCGGCGGCCCGGGAGGTGGCCCGGTACGAGGCGTACGCGACGTCCCTGGCGTTCCTGCGGCACCGGGCCCGGCGGGGCGGCGTCCGGGCGGACTTCGCCGTACGGGAGCGGGAGCTGCTCGGCGAACTGTGGCGACGCCGGGAGGTGTCCCGGCCCGCGCTGGACCACGCGGCGCGGATCACCGCCCCTCCGGTCCCGGTGGTGGCCCCGCCCTGGCCGGTCCACGGGGTGTACGGACACGGGTACGGCTACGGCTACGCCCACCAGCCGACCCGCCCGACGCCGTACCCCGCTTACAACCCCTACCGCTCCTAGTACTCGGACCGAGGCCTGGCGGCCGGTGCCGCACCCCGTTCACAGCCCCTGAAGCTCCTCCTGTGGCCTGCTCAGGCCGAGGCCTCCGTGAGCCGCTCGGCCTCGGCCTCGGAGAGCGTCAGCTCCCCGACGCCGACCAGTGCGGGCAGCTGCTCCACCGTCCGTGCGGAAGCGATCGGCGCCGCCACGGTCGGCCGGGCGGCGAGCCAGGCGAGGGCCACGGTGGCGACGGGCACGTCGTGCGCCGCGGCGATCTCGTCGAGGGCGGCGAGCACCCGCCGCCCCCGCTCGGTCTCCAGATGCCTGGCGGCACCGCCCGCCCGCGCGCTCTCCACCGGCGTACCGGGCCGGTACTTGCCCGTGAGGAAACCGGACGCGAGCGCGTAGTACGGAACGGCCGCGAGGCCGGCCCGCTCGGCGAGGTCCTGGAGCTCACCCTCGTAGGTGTCGCGGGAGACCAGGTTGTAGTGCGGCTGGAGGGCGACGTAGCGGGCGAGCCCCTCGCGGTCGGAGAACTCCAGGGACGTCCGCAGCCGCTCGGCGGAGATGTTGGAGGCGGCGATGTGCCGCACCTTCCCCGCCTTCACAAGGGCGTCGAGCGCGCCGATGATCTCCTCGACGGGCACGTCGGGCTGGTCGAAGTGGGTGTAGTAGAGGTCGATGTAGTCGGTGCGCAGGCGCCGCAGGGAGGCGTCGGCGGCGGCCGTGATGTTGGCGGCGGACAGTCCCTGGAACTCGGGGTGCCGGCTGACCTTCGTGGCGACGACGACGTCGGAGCGGTTGCCGCGCGCCTCGAGCCACTTGCCGAGGATGGTCTCGGACTCCCCGCCCCGGTTGCCGTCGGCCCACGCCGAGTAGACGTCGGCGGTGTCCACGAAATTGCCGCCGACGGCGGTGTACGCGTCGAGGACGTCGAAGGACCGGGCCTCGTCCGCGGTCCAGCCGAAGACGTTGCCGCCGAGGGCGAGGGGGAAGACCTCGAGGTCGGAGGAGCCGAGCTTGAGAAGAGAAGTCATGCCCCGTGTCAACGACCGTACGGGAGGACCTCATTCCGCTACGGACGCGAAATTCCCGTGACCACCGCGACCGAAGACCGGCGGCCCTGACGTCGGGGGGTCGTCGTCAGGGCCGCCGGTCTTCGGTCGCGGTGCTTCAACGGATGTGTACCGCTTACGGGTTCAGTCCCTTGCCGCGCAGCCACGCCATCGGGTCGATGCCGCCGGCGGATCCGCCGGAGTGGACTTCGAGGTGCAGGTGCGCCCCGGTGACGTTGCCGGTGGCGCCCACGCGGCCGATCACGTCGCCGGTGCTGACCTTCTGGCCGACGCTGACGCCGATGGAGGACTGGTGCGCGTACCAGATCTCGGTGCCGTCATCGAGGGTGAGGACGGTCTTGTAGCCGTAGGAGCCGTTCCAGCCCGCCTCGGTGATGGTGCCGCTGTGCACGGCCTTGATCGGCGTGCCCGTGGGGGCGGCGAAGTCGAGGCCGGTGTGGTAGCCGGAGGACCAGTAGGCGCCCGCCTGGCCGAACGTCGAGGTGAGGGTGTACGAGGAGGTCGGCAGGGTGAACTGCTTGGCGAGGGCGGCGAGCCGCTCGGCCTCGGCCTTCTTCCTGGCCTCTTCCTCCGCTTTCTTCTTGGCCTCGGCGGCCTTGGCCTTGGCTTCCTCCTCCGCCTTGGCGACGGCTTCCGCCGCGGCCTTCTCGGCGGCGGCCGCGGCGTCCTGGGCGGCCTTGGTCTCGATCTGGTCCTGCTGGTGCTCGACCTGGGCCATGATCCGGGCGCGCAGCGCCTCGCCGGCACCGGAGGCGCCCTTGGCCTGCTCGGTGTCCGCCGTGACGGTGCCGAGGCTGCTGAGCGGGGTGGCGGAACCTTCGGGGGTGTCGTCGTCCGAGATGAGGGAACCCACCGAGGGCAGGTCCGGAACGGAGATGGACACCGGGGGCTTGCCGGTCTGGGCACTGGCCATGCCGCCGGCACCCACAGCGGCTATGACGCCGACGCCCAGGACGGTGGAGCTGCGGGCGAGACCTCCGCCGCGCTGCTTGGTGACGCGATGCCGGCCGCGGACGGGACGGATGGACTCCTCGGTGGGGTTCCACTCCTGGAACGGGCCCTCGTCGGTGCGCTGACCGCCGTAGCCGAAGGTGTCGGTGTCGCGCTTCGGCGCGTACGGGGCCGTGGGGGCAGGCCGGTTGGACGCCACGTGGGCGTACTCCTTTCCTTCCTTCTCGCCTACCGGGTTAGCTGACGGGTTCGGAGCAGGAAGGTCTCCTACGCGCGTATACCTGCCGTGCTTCCACGGTGGTTACGCCCGATTCACCCCAAGTGGTGGTTCCCCGGTTCCCTTTCGGGATTCGGCGCGTGCGCACGGAGCCGCCTTCTGTGACGGCTGGGACGACCGCGCTGCGTTATCGAACGTTAATGGAGGCGCGAGGGGTATTCCAGCGATTCCACTTGATCATTAACCTTTTTCGCGCGGACTTACCTGCCATGACCGACTTAAATCGGGCGAGTTGACCACCATACAAGTGGCCGACGAGGTTTGACGGTGTGTCAGTTGTTATGCGGAACGGGACGGTTCGCTCACCGACCGTAGCGAGTCACCGGGAAAGCACCGAGGGCCGGAATCCTTTGGATTCCGGCCCTCGGCCTTCAGTAGCGGGGACAGGATTTGAACCTGCGACCTCTGGGTTATGAGCCCAGCGAGCTACCGAGCTGCTCCACCCCGCGTCGTTGTGTCACCAGTGTACGCCATCCGCGGGACTGCTCGCGCACACCCTCCCTCCGGCCCGCGCTCAGCGCACCAGGTGGCGGTTCGGGGCCTTGGCCCGCTCCTCGTGTTCCGGGAGCAACAGCACCTCCACTCCCCGCGCCGCCAGGAGGCCGCTGCCGTCGGCGTCCGTCACGAAGGTGTCCGGCTCGCGCCAGGCCGTGACGACCCGCCGTACGCCCGCGTCGAGGATCAGCCGGGCGCAGGGAGCGGGCCGGGAGGCGCGGCGGGCGCACGGCTCGAGGCTGCTGTACACCGTCGCGCCGGGCAGCCGCGGGTCGGCCGGGTCGAGCTTGGCGAGGGCCGCCTCCTCGGCGTGCACCACGGGGTCGCCGCCCTCGCGGGAGTGGCCGCGGGCCAGTTCCGTGCCGTCGGCGGCGACCACGACCGCGCCCACGCTGAACGCCGTGCCCGACGGCGGGCAGCTCTCGGCCAGTTCGCAGGCGAGGGCCAGCCAGTGGTGATCGGCTGCGGCGGGCAGGGAACCGGTGCCCGGGGCGGTCGGTTCGTAGCGCATCAGGACGACGTCCTCGATCTGCCGCGACTCCAGCAGCCGGAGCCGGCCCCCCTGGTAGCCGCCGGGGCCGAAGAGGCGGGGCGCCCGGGGGTCGCCCACGAAGAGCGGGGCGAGGACCAGCTGGAGTTCGTCGGCGAGGCCCTGGGTGAGGAGCTGCGTGTGGATCAGACCGCCGCCCTCGACCATGAGCCGCCGTACACCCCGGACGTCGTGCAGGTGCGTGAGCAGCCGCCGCCAGTCGAGGCCGGCGCCGAGCGGGACGACGTCGGCGGCGAGGCCGAGCGCACGGGCGCGCTCGGCGCCCCGGTCGGTCGTGTAGAGGAGCTTCTCGCCGCCGGTGTGCCAGAAGCGGGCGTCCGGGTCGAGGTCGCCCGAACCGCTGACGGTGACCTTGAGCGGGTACGCGGGCTTGCCCGCGGCCGTGCGGGCGGCCCGGCGCTGCTCCGAGTTCACCAGCAGGCGCGGGTTGTCGGCGCGGATGGTGCCGGCGCCGATCAGGATCGCGTCGACGTCGGCCCGGACCTCGTCGACCCGGTCGAAGTCGGCCGGGCTGGACAGCAGCAGGCGGTCGGGCCCGGTGTCGTCCAGGTAGCCGTCGAGTGAGACGGCGGCGGACAGCAGGACGTACGGGTGAGGCATCGGTGCTCCGCGGCTGGTCGGGACTGCGGGACGGGACAGGGCTTGGTTCAAGTTTGAAACAAACCTACACTGGCGGCATGACGACTCGCTGGCTCACCCCCGAGGAGCAGCGCGCCTGGCGCGCCTACATCGCCGCCTCGCTGCTCCTGGAGGACGCGATCGACCGGCAGCTCCAGCAGGACGCCGGCATGCCACACCTGTACTACTCCATCCTGTCCGTCCTGTCGGAGTCCCCGGAGCGGCGGCTGCGCATGACCGATCTCGCCGAGCGGCTGAAGATCACGCGAAGCCGGCTGACGTACGCGGTCACACGGCTGGAGAAGGACGGCATGCTGCGGCGCGAGGCCTGCCGGTACGACAAGCGCGGCAGTATCGCGGCGCTGACCGACGAGGGGTTCGCCGTGCTGGAGCGCGCGGCGCCGGGGCACGTAGAGACCGTGCGCAGCTCCCTGTTCGACCGGCTCAGCGAGGAGCAGGTGGGCCAGCTGGAGGAGATCTCCGCGGCGATCGCGCAGGGGCTCCAGGAGGACGGGACCCGGCCGGCGGCGGACGACGTGCCGTGGCGACGGAGGTCGTCGCCCTGCTCGTGACGCGCATCACATAGAGCCGGATTCTCTTTGCTTCAAATTTAAAGCACGAGTAGGGTTCCGATCGTGGATCTGCTTCAAATCTGAAGCACTACGGCTGTGCAGCCGAACAGGAACGGAACCCGGAGGCCCCGCATGCCCGACACTCCCGCCGTCATCGCCACCCCGCGCTCCCGCGTCCGGGTCCCGCTGCGCTTCCACGACGGCTACGAGGCCGACGCCGAGCTCGTCACCTTCCACGGGCTGGCCGACGGCCAGGAGCACGTCGCCGTGGTCCTCGGCGAACCCGGCCCGGTCCCGCTGGTGCGGCTGCACTCCGAGTGCCTGACCGGGGACGTGTTCGGCAGCGCCCGCTGCGACTGCGGCCCGCAGCTGCGCGAGGCGGTCGAGCGCATCGCCGAGCGCGGCGGCGTCCTTCTCTACCTCCGCCAGGAGGGCCGCGGCATCGGCCTCTACAACAAGCTCGACGCGTACGCCCTCCAGGACGAGGGGCTCGACACCTACGAGGCGAACGCGGCGCTCGGGCTGCCGGAGGACGCCCGCGACTACACGGCGGCGGCCCAGATGCTCCGGGCCCTGGGCATCGGCGAACTGGACCTGCTCTCCAACAACCCCGACAAGGCCGACCAGTTGCGATCGCTGGGCGTCGACGTCCGCGACCGGGTCCCCACCGGCGTCTTCACCACCGCCCACAACGTCCGCTACCTGCGCGCGAAAGTCCTCCAGACCCAGCACACGCTGCCGCTCGCTGCGCTGGCGGAGCTCAACGCGGGCTGACCGGCCGCCGGTCCGGCCGGGCACTGAACCGGGCTGCTTGCCCTTCGGTTCATCGGGTACAGCCTTTGCAAGAGGGCGACCTCATCAGTACCCGCGCCTTTATGGAAGTGACCGTTTCGTGACCGATCTCGGCGGCCCCGGCAACCACCGGGCGAGGGGACCGGGCGAGGGCCCGGAGGCCGTCGCAGCGCAGATCACCGATGCTGTGGAGAGCCTGGTGGCGCTGTGGTCGGTCGCCGCCCAGGAGGCGTCCCTGCGGCTGTCACCGCACCAGTTGCGGGCGTTGCGCACCGTGCAGGCCGCGCCCGGGCTGAACCTGACGGCCCTGGCGGACCGTCTGGACATCGGCCTCCCCACGGCCAGCCGCCTCTGCGACCGTCTGGCCGCGGCCGGCCTGCTGGAACGGGCGCCGCATCCCGACACCCGCCGCGAAGTGCAACTGTGGCTCACCACACACGGACAGCACGTCCTGGGTGACGTCGCCGACCGCCGAACCCAGGCCCTGACCGCGGCACTGGCGGCCATGGAACCGGCCGAACGGGCAGCGCTGAGCAGGGGTTTGCGGGGCTTCCTGGCGGCCCGGACCATGTCGCCACCGCACACCCGCAGCCCAGAGGACCGCTGAGAAACCGGCCGGGCGGGGCAGGCGGACCCGGAATCGACGGCGCCGGTCGGTCGCCGGGGGCGTCAGGCGGCTGAGCCATCGCGGCGGCTGCCGCAGTCGGCGGGCATCGAGCGCCCGAGCCCTCACAGCACCCGCCGCCAACAAGCACCACACACCCGCACCCTCACAGCACCCGCCGCCAACAAGCACCACACACCCGCACCCTCACAGCACCCGCCGCCAACAAGCACCACACACCCGCACTCTCACAGCACCCGCCGCCAACATGCACCACACACCCGCACTCTCACAGCACCCGCCGCCAACATGCACCACACACCCGCACCCTCACAGCACCCGCCGCCAACGCGCATCACCTACCCGAGCCGTGGCGGCTCTCGCCGCCTGCGGTGAGGACCGCCACGCAGGTGTCGTCCCGTACCGGGCGGGCCGCGCTTCCCGCGTCCCGGAGCACCACCGCGGCCGCCACCGCCGGGTCGCAGCCGGGCAGGACGCCGTCGTCGGGCGGCGTCCAGCGGCTGGGCAGGCCGTCGCTGTGCAGCACCAGCAGACTGCCCGGGTGCCACGGCACGCGCTGCACGGGCACGGACGCCGGCGTCTGCGCGCCCACGATGCCGGGGTGGGACAACAGCGGCTTCCACGCGCCGTCGGTCCGCAGCCGGGCGCCGACGTTGCCGATCCCGGCGAAACTCAACTGCGCGTCTCGCACATCCAGTTGGGCCACTGCGACGGCAGCGCCCCGGGTGGGGCGCAGGGCCCGGCCCAGACTCCGCAGGATCTCGGCCGGCGGCAGCCCGCCCAGGCCGCGCAGTTCCTCCACGGCCGCGGTGGAGGCCTCGGCGGCCTTCGCCCCGTGGCCGAGCCCGTCGGCGAGCAGCAGGGTCAGCCGGTCGCCGCGGCGCACCCGGGCCCAGGCGTCCCCGGAGTGCTCGGCCCTGCCCAAGGGGACGTTGACGCCCCCGGCGCGCGGCCCGGGCGGGGGCGGCCCCTGGTTGCGGGCGGCGGGCTCGTGGCCGATCCGCGCCATCACGACGGTGCCCCGGCCCGGCGCGCTGTGCAGGTCGAAGTCGTTCGCTATGCGCCGGCACGTCCCGAGTCCGGCGCCCAGCGAGGCGGCGACGGTCGTGGTGTAGCCGTCGCGCATCGCCGCCGCGACGTCCGGGATGCCGGGCCCGTGGTCGAGCGAGACGAGCTGCACGGCCGGCCGGTGGTCGCCGTCGTGCGCGCGCTCGACGAGGTTGATCAGCACCCGCCCGCCCTCGGCGTGCCGCAGCAGGTTGGTGGCCAGTTCCGTCGCGACGAGCGCGGCGGTCGCGGTCCGGTTCGCGGGCAGGCCGGCGCAGGCACTGGCCTCCTCGGCCGCCACCCGCACGTCCCGCACCCGCGTCGAGTCGTCCTCCACCGGAACGTCCCAGACCCTGCTCATCACGGCACCGTCCGGGAGGGCGGCACGACGGTGGCCCAGGCGGTGACGGTGACGGTGGTCCCCTCACCGGGTCTGCTGTCCACCTCGAACTCCTGCACCAGCCGCTTGGCCCCACTCAGCCCGAGCCCCAGGCCACCGCCGCTGGTGTAGCCGTCGGTGAGCGCCTGGTCCAGGTCGCGGATGCCGGGCCCAGTGTCGACGAAGGCCAGCCGCAGCCCGCGCGCCGCGCCGGTGTCCAGCGGGGTGATCTGCACATGGCCGCCCCCGCCGTGGACGAGGGTGTTGCGGGCCAGTTCGCTCGCCGCCGTGACGAGCTTCGTCTGCTGCACGAGCCCGAAGCCGAGCTCGGCGGCGGCCTGCCGGACCTGCTGCCGAACCCACGCCAGATCGGCGTCCGAGCCGATCGGCAGGCTGGCCTGGCCGGCATGGCGGGAAGCCTGCATCATGGACCCCCCTCGCCCCGGCGCGTGGCGACGCCGAGGAGCTCCATCGCTCGTTCGACGTCCAGGGCCGTCCGCAGGCCGGGCAGGGTGAGCCCCAGCTCGACCAGGGTGATGGCCACGGCCGGGCGCATCCCGGCCAGTACCGTGCGGGCTGCCAGCAGCTTTGCTCCGGCGGCGATCTCGGCCAGGACCCGACCCAGGAACGAGTCGACGATCTCCACACCGGAGATGTCGATCACCACCCCGGTCACCCGGCTGTGCGAGATCCGGGCCGTGATGTCCTGCTGGAGCTGCTCGGCCATGCCGTCGTGCAACTCCCCTTGGAGGGTGACCAGCAGGACATCGCCCAGCTGGAGGACCGGCACGGTGAAGCCGTGTCCGCCCACGGGTCCGTGTCCCGCGCTCCCGGTCACCGCGTGCCCGCGTCCGCCGCCGCGCCGGCCACCCTCAGCGGTGCGATCTCGACCCCCTGCTGGCTGAGCGCGTAGGCGAGCGCGTCGGCCAGGCTGGAGCGGGTGAGCACCGTGCCGAGGTCGATGCCCAGGTGGACGATGGTCTGCGCGATCGCGGGCCGGATGCCGGAGACGATGCACTCGGCGCCCATCAGCCGCGCCGCCGCCACGGTCTTCATCAGGTGCTGGGCGACCAGCGAGTCGACCGTGGGCACGCCGGTGATGTCGAGGATGGCGTACCGGGCGCGCTCGGCGACGATCGCGTCCAGCAGGCTCTCCATGACGACCTGGCTGCGCGCGCTGTCCAGGGTGCCGATCAGCGGTACGGCGACGGTGCTGTCCCACAGCTTGATCACCGGGGTGGCCACCTCGTGCAGCTGCTCGCGCTGCCGGGCGATCAGCTCCTCGCCCGCGCTGACCGTGGTCTCCATCACGACCAGGCGCAGTGTGCCCATGAGCACCGTCAGCGCCACCACGGCCTCCTGGGCCTCGGGGGCGTACGGCTCCGGGAACTCGGCGCGCAGCAGTTCGGTCGCCGGCTCGCGCAGCGCGGCGACCTCGCCGGCGACCCCGTCCGGGTCGATGCCCGTGCGGGCGCGGGACGCCGCCATCCGCCCCAACTGGTCGCGCACGGACTCGAATCCGGACGCGCGGATGTCGTCCAGCCGCCCGGAGGCCGCCACGGCCGCCAGCGCCGCGGCCACGGCCCGGCCCGCCTCCACCGCTTCGTCCCGTGAGACGGTGAAGACCGTCCGGAACAGCGCGGCGTCCGCCCAGCGTTGGGCGATCTGCTCGCGGCGCCGTTCCAGGAAAGCGCTCACCTGGTACGCGGCCGGCTCCTGTTCCGCGTTCTCTTCCGACACCGACACTTGCATCGCTCCCTTGCACGGGCCGGACCGAGGTCGCGCGACGGCGCCTCAGCCATTACTTGCCGTATGACAAACATTAGTGCCGACCTACGGCACCATCAAACAATTGCCCTCCGCTGCCCCTGACCTGCGCCTGCCCCATCCCTTACCGCCCACGCCAGTCCAGACACACCACGAGGGCGTCGTCGTCCGGGGTGGACCGGCCGCGGTGGCCCGTGAGTTCGCGCAGGACGGCCCGGGGCACCTCGGCGGCCGGCAGCAGCCGGGTGGACTGGATGGCCCGGGCCAGGGCGGCACCCCCGTAGGCCTCGCCGCCCGGGGAGGCGACGTCGTAGACCCCGTCGCTGACGAAGACCAGCCGGTCGCCCGGCTCGACCCGGAACTCCTGGATCACGTAGTCGGTCTCCTCGAACATGCCGAGCGGCAGCTGGGCGTCGAACGGCACCCGCTCCACCGCGCCCCGGCGCAGCCGCAGCATCTGCGGCGACCCGGCGTCCACGGTCCGCACCCGCCCGGTGGCCAGGTCGAAGTCGAGCATCAGCACGGAGAGGTAGCAGCGACCCTGGTAATGCGCGTACACCGCCTGGTCGGCCAGGGCGGCCTGGTCGTCGATGGACAGCCCGGCCCGGCGCGCGTTGCGCAGCGCGTTGATCGCCAGGTTCGTCAGCAGGGAGGCCTCTATGCCCTCGCCCATGCCGTTGGTGACGTACAGGCTGAGCCGGTCGGCCGAGGCGGACCAGTCGAAGTTGTCACCGAAGATCGCGTACGCCGGCTCCAGTTGCGCGCCCAGCTCGTACTCGGGGCGGGCGCAGGAGCGGCCCGGCAGCAGCTGCCACTGCATCTCGGCGGCCAGCGTGAGCCGGTCCCGGCGGCGCGCCTGGAGGTACAGGTCGGTGTCGCGTTCGGCCACGACGACCTCGTGCCCGAGCACTTCGGCGATCTCGGCCAGCTCGTCCAGGCACCTCTCGGCGTGCTCGGCGCCCGGCAGGGACACCGTCAGCACACCGAGGCGGTCGCCGCGCACGGTGACGGGCAGGTGCGCCCGTACGAGGTCGCCGGCGAGGGTCTCCACGTAGGGCTGCTGCGCGCCGAAGGCCCGGCCCGCCGGGCTGTTGTGCGCGGACACCGGCTGCAGGGTGTGCGGGAGCACGGACACTGGCTGAAGCACCGTCAGTCCGTAGTCGGCCAGGAAAAGCTCGACGGAGTCCGCCGCGTACTGATCGGTCAGTACACGACGGACCGCGTCCAGCAGTTGATGGGGTGCCGCCGTGCGCAGGGCGCGCTCGGCGGCCACGAATCTGCTCGTGATCGTGCTCACGGTGGTCCTTCACCATCCTCGACGGGACGCCGACGCGTCCTTGGAAACGGGTTCTCGTCCACGGGCCAGGAAGCGCCGGGAGGCGGGTCGCGGGCGGTTCACTCCACGCCTAGTACGCTGACGGCCATCCCGGCGCCTGCGAGAGTGTGACTGTGACTTCCCTGCGACCCCGCCCTGAGCCCACCGAGGTCGCCCGTGTGACCTCCACGGCAGCGGAGTTGCTGGAGGTCCTCTGGGGCCGGGCCTCCACCGCGCCGGCCTCCGCGTCCCAGCTGCGGGTGCTGCTCATCCTCGAACACCACGAGGGCATCAACCTGCGTACGCTCGCCGACTCCCTCGCCTCCACACCGCCCTCGACCAGCCGGCTGTGCGACCGGCTGCAGGCGGCCGGGTTCGTCGAGCGCGAGGTCAGTCCGGCCGACCGGCGCGAGGTGCGCCTGCACCTCAGCGGCCGGGGCCGCGCCTTCCTGGACGACCTGCGCGTGCGCCGGGAGCAGGCGCTGCGCGCGGTGCTCGACCAGATGCCCGCGGCGAAACGGGTCGCGCTGCTGCAGGGGCTGGAGGCGTTCTGCGACGCGGCGGCGGCCCAGATACACGACGACTCCGAAGACTCCCGATCGTCCGGCGCCCGGACTGCCTGACCTACGTGCCGCCACCGCGCGGAATCGGACCTTCCGGCCTCTTCCCCGCGCACGTTCGGCACGCCTAGGCTGTTGCCCTCCACCTATAGTTGTCAAACGACAACTGTCCGCTCCGCGAGCCTCACGGTCCTCTCTCGCGCACCCCACCGCCCACCCTCCCTGCCCGTACCGTCGCAGTACCGGTCCGGGTACCCCGCCATCGCCTCGACCTGCGCCGACTGTGGTCAACGTCTCGACGGGGCATATGCGGGACATGATCCGGACGAGGGCGGGTAACGGCGCCTGAGGTGGCCTGTCGGGGGATCGGAGCGGGCCGGACTGACAGGGAGGGCCCGTGACGGCGACCATGCGCATCGGCACGACGACGGATTCCGCCACCTACACCGGTGAGGAGCTGCCGCAGATCGCCGAGCCCCAGAAGCTCGCACCGCAGGACGCGCGGGAGCTGACCGGACAGTTCCTCGGCCGGCTCGCCGTGCTCGAGGAGGGCACGCCCGAATACCAGTACGCCCGCAACACGCTCATCGAGATGAACATGTCGCTGGTGCGCTTCGCGGCCCGCCGGTTCCGCACCAGCGGCCAGTCGATGGAAGACGTCGTCCAGGTCGGCGTCATCGGGCTGATCAAGGCCATCGACCGCTTCGAGGTCTCCCGCGAGGTGCAGTTCACCAGCTTCGCTGTGCCGTACATCATCGGCGAGATCAAGCGGTTCTTCCGCGACACGTCCTGGGCCGTGCACGTGCCGCGCCGCCTGCAGGAGGCCCGTACGGAACTCGCCAAGGCCACCGAGGAGCTGGCCTCCCGCCTCGGCCGTGCGCCGAGAGTCTCCGAACTGGCCGCCCTGATGAACCTGTCCGAGGAGGAGGTCGTCGAGGCGCAGATCGCGGCCAACGGCTACGTGTCCTCCTCCCTCGACGCGACGGTCACCGGCGACCCGGACGAGAGCGAGACGACCCTGTCGGAGTTCATCGGCGAGGAGGACCCGGCCCTCGAACTCGTCGAGGACTTCCACGCCCTGGCCCCCCTGGTCGCCGAACTCGACGAGCGTCAGCGCCTCATCCTCCACCTGCGCTTCGTGGAGGAGCTGACCCAGGCGGAGATCGGCGCCCGGCTCGGCATCTCGCAGATGCACGTCTCCCGGCTGATCTCACGCACGGTGGCACGGCTGCGCTCGGGGATGCTCACCACCGGCTGACCCGGCCCCCACGACGACAAGAGCCCCGGTCCGGATGATCTCCGGACCGGGGCTTTCTCGTAGGCCCTGTGGGACTCGAACCCACAACCAATGGATTAAAAGTCCACTGCTCTGCCAATTGAGCTAAGGGCCCAGGCGATGTTGCCCCCACGAGCATAGCCGGACGACGCCGCGTCTCCGATCGGGTATCCGGGTCCCGGCCGTGGCGGAGGGGCGAACAGGGGCCGATCAGGGCCGTGGAGCGACCGGTTCGGGCGGGTCCGCGCGGGCCGCCGAGCGGGTGTGCCCCCACGACAGAGCGCCGTGGCCCGCCCGTTGGGAGGGGGCCACGGCGCTCCTCATGCGCTGATGTCAGCCGTTGCGCTTCCAGCGCGGCTTGTCCTCGCGGCGCTGGAACGAGCCGCCACCGCGGTGGTCGTCACGACGGCCGTAGGGGCGGTCGTGCCCGCCGGAGCGGAAGCCCGGACGGTCGTCGCGGCGGTCCCGGTTGAAGGGGCGGTCGCTGCCCCGGTGCCCACTGCGCTCGTCCCGGCGGAAGCCGCCGTGGTCACGGTCGCGGTTGAAGCCGCCACGGTCGTCACGACGCTCGAACGAACGGCCGCCACGGTCATCACGACGCTCGAAGGAACGGCCGCCACGGTCACCGCCCCGGTCACCACGGTCGTCCCGGCGGAAGCCACCGCGCTCGCCCCGGTCGGCCCGGTCGTCCCGGCGGAAGCCGCCGCGGTCACGGTCGCGGTCGAAGGAACGGCCACCGCGGTCGCGGTCACGGTCGCGGTTGAAGCCACCGCGGTCGCGGTCACGGTCGCGGTTGAAGCCACCGCGGTCGCGGTCACGGTCGCGGTTGAAGCCACCGCGGTCGTCACGACGCTCGAAGGAACGGCCACCACGGTCACCGCCCCGGTCACCACGGTCGTCCCGGCGGAACCCACCGCGCTCGTCACGCCGCTCCCGGCGCTCGTACGGGGCGGAGGACTCGGGACGCTCCTCGCGCTCCACGTCCTTCGCGGTCGGCTGCTCGGGCACCGACACCTCGACGGCGGCCACGGCCTCGCCGGCCTCCGCGGCCACGGCCGCGGGCTCCTCGCCGCGCTCGCGCGCCACCCGCGCCAGCAGCCGGTCGGACTCCTCGCGCAGCTCGTTCGCGCGCCGCTGCGCCCGCTCCAGCTCCTTGGTGAGCTGGGCGACCTCGCGCTCGGCCTGCTGCGCGGCGTTGCCCACGGACTCGGCCTGCACCTCGGTCATCGACCGGGCACCGGTGATCTCGGCGACCTCCGGGTCGAAGGCGCCGGCGCCCTGGATGATGTGGCGCGAGGCGTCGACGCCCGCGTCCTCCATCAGCCGGAAGATCTGACGCCGCTGGTGCGGCAGCGACAGCGACACGACCGTGCCGGAGCGGCCCGCGCGAGCGGTACGGCCGGAGCGGTGCAGGTAGTCCTTGTGGTCACCGGCCGGGTCGACGTTCAGCACCAGGTCGATGCCGTCGACGTGGATACCGCGCGCGGCGACGTCGGTGGCGACGAGCACGTTGACGTACCCGTCCTTGAAGTCGGCGAGGGTCCGCGTCCGCGCGCCCTGGGTCATGCCGCCGTGCAGCGCGTCGGCCTTCACCCCGGCGTCGCGCAGCTGCTCGGCGACGCGGTCGGCGCCCAGCTGGGTACGGACGAAGATGATCGTGCGGCCCTTGCGGGAGGCGATGGCCGCGGTGACCGGCGCCTTGTCCTTGGGCTTCACGATGAGGATGTGGTGCGACATGGTCGTCACCGCGCCCTGCGCCGCGTCCACCTCGTGCGAGACGGGGTCGTTCAGGTAGCGGTCGACCAGGGTCTTGATCTCGTTCTCCATGGTCGCGGAGAAGAGCATCCGCTGACCGCCCGCCGGGATCTGGTCGAGCAGCTCCGTCACCTCGGGCATGAAGCCCAGGTCGGACATCTGGTCGGCTTCGTCGAGGACCGCGATCTGCACGTTCTCCAGGGAGCAGGCGCCGCGGTTGATGATGTCGCGCAGCCGGCCCGGGGTGGCGACCAGGACGTCGACGCCCCTCTCCAGGGCGTAGATCTGGTTGCCCATGGACGTACCGCCGCAGACGACCTTCATCTTCAGGCCGAGGACGTCGCCGTAGGGCTGGAGCGCGTCGGCGACCTGCATGGCGAGCTCACGCGTGGGGGTCAGGATGACGGCACGCGGCTTGTGCTTCTCGGTCCGGCCGCCGGCCAGCGTGGCCAGGGTCGGCAGACCGAACGACAGGGTCTTGCCGGAGCCGGTGCGGCCCCGGCCGAGGATGTCCTTGCCGGCCAGGGCGTCCGGGATGGTCGCGGCCTGGATCGGGAAGGGGGTGGTCACGCCGTTCTGGGCGAGCTTGCGCACGACGCCCTCGGGGAGACCGAGGTCCGCGAAGGTGACCTCGGGAGCGTCCTCGGCCGCCTCGTTCTCGGGCACGACGACGTGATCAGTACTGGCAATGGACATGCGAATGCGAAACCTTCCGGAGTCTCAGTCGGCACGCGCCCGTCAACTCCGTGATTCGCGATTCGCAATACGACCGCCTCAATGCGGTCCACCACGGCAAGGGAGAGTACGCGCCACACGGCGCGCTCTGCTGTGGCGCCGGGCAAGATGGGATCAAACGATCTGCCACCATACGCACTCCGGGCCCCGTAAGGCAAACCGGACTGTGCAGGCGACAGCGGACCACCGCCCGACGGCCGGACGGCTTCCGCCATGCTCCAACCACCCTCCGGCCGGGGTTCTTCCCGCCCCGGAGGAAATGTGTCCCGCGCCACCCGCACCTCCCCGGGGTGCGGTGCCGGTCGTGCGTGTCGGGTCGCAGAAAACCCACACGCGCCTCGCGGCCGCGATCCGCTCCGCACGACACCCCCTAGGCCGGTGACCCCGCCTCCGGTGCCGGTTCCCGCTGCTCGAGCTGCGGTCCCGGCGGCTCGTGGGCCGACGACGACGGCTCCGGCGTCGGGTCGGGAGACGTCGTCGGCTGCTGCGGAGTGGGAGTGGGCTCGGGTTCGGCGGTCCGGGTGGGCGTCGACTGCGCCGGCGGCCTCGGCGTCGGGCGGGCCGTGTTCCCCGGCTTGTCACGCCCCGGCGCGCCCGGGCTCGCCTCGGAGCTCGGCGACGCCTCGGGGGCCGCCGGCTCCGCGCCACCGCCCTTGCCCTTGCCCTTGCCGCCCTTCTTGCCTTTCCGGCCCTTGCCGTGCCCCCGCTCGCCGTCGGGCCCGGCCACGCCCCGCCCGGCGCCGCCCCCCGACACCGCCGACCCGCCGGACGCCTCGCCGGCCCGCTGCCCGGCGGAATGCGACGGCTTGACGCTCCCGCCCGCGTCGTCGTCGCCGACACTCATGCAGCCGGCGGCAGCGGCGACCGCCACGACCGTGGCGGCCAGTCGGACGGGTACGTACAAGGGGCGCACGGGGCCACCTCCGGAAGGGGCGATGGAGTCAACACCTCCAACTCCCGCCGCCCACAAGAGGACACGCGCCCCGTATTCACAACCCGGTCAGCCGTAGCCCAGGGCGTGAAGGCGCGCGTCGTCGATGCCGAAGTGATGCGCGATCTCGTGCACGCAGAAATTTTTGTGAAACACTGCATGTTGGTCGCGCTCCGTATCTAGGCTGATCCGCGACGTGAACGATGGGGAGGCTCAATGCCACAACGTGAGGTTCTTGCCCGTATTGCCCAGGCGACGCTCCGGGCGATTCTGTACCTGCGCATCTCTGACCTCACGGACACGTCCACGTCGATACCTCGCCAGGAAAAGGCGGGCCGCTCGAAGGTCGATGACCTCGGCGCCGAAGTCGTGAAGATCTTCAAGGACGTGGACAAGTCCGGTTACCACACGTACGTGGATCGCCCGGACTGGGAGGCCGCGCTGTCCATGCTCCGAGAGCGCCTGGCGGACGTGCTCATCGTCTTCAAGGTGGACCGCGCGACCCGCCAGGGCATCCCCCAGGCATCCGAGATCATCCGCGTCGTCTACGAGACGGGCTGCCGCTTCATCTCCATCGCGGACGGCATCGACTCCGAGAACGAGGGCTGGGAACTTCAGCTCACGATCGCCGCTCACCAGGCACACCGGGAGTCCAAGAACACAGCCACCCGGGTGGCCGACCTGCGGGCCGACGAGCGGGACGCCGGCCGTTGGATGGGATCACGCCCGTACGGTTTCCTGGTCACGCCTGAGAGGAAGCTGGAGTTGCACGAAGGGGAGGCAGAGGTCATACGGTCCGTCGCCCGGAAGCTCCTTAACGGCGAGTCCCTGCGGTCAGTCGCAGCATGGATCAACGCCGAGGGCCACGACTCTCCACGTTGGGCAAGTCGCAAGATCCGCATCGCTCAGTTGGAAGCCAAGGGCGAACCGCTCAAGGCTCAGAAGCTCCGGGAGAAGCCACTCAACGGCCCGAATTCCTGGTCGTGGCCTGTGGTCCGGAACATGGTCCTGTCGCCACTCATGACCGGCTACCTGCCGCACAAGGGCGAGATCTACCGCCACTCGCGCACGGGCGAGATGGTCCGAGTCGGCCCCGAGATCATCTCTCTCGCGGATTACACCCGCCTCCGGGCGATGTTCGGTACACGCGTTCCAGTGCACTGGACTCGCGATGCGACCCCAGGCAGCAAATCCAAGGACACGGGACGGGCCGTAACGGGCCTCCTGTCGGACCTCCTGTACTGCGGAGAGTGCGGGGCCCGGATGTCGTACGACGCCTATTGGATCCGAAACGGCAAACCTTGGCCGCGCTATCGCTGCGCGCGCCGCCAGATGAGCGGCAGGTGCCCTGGAACGCTGATGAAGGGTGATCATGCGGACGCCCTGGTCACGGGGGCGCTGGTCGGCCACCTGACCGCCCTGGAAGATGACTCTCCTGCGCTCCTGGCCATCGCGGAACGCTGGGCGGATTTGCAGCACCCAGAACGACGGGCACAACGGCGGGAACTGGAGGCCCGCATCCAGAACGAAGAGGAGTTCTTGGACCGCTTGGAAGAGGAGAAACTGAACGGTCTCTTTCAGGGCAAGCGCGGTGAGGAGCGGTTCCGGCGTCGTTATGACGCCAGCAACGAACGTCTGGAGCAGTACGAGGCGGAGCTAGCGGCTCTCCCCAATGCTCAGACGCTCGACATCACGTTCCTGCGGGACTCGGAGCTGTTCGCGGAAGCGTGGGAGGGCTGGCCACTCAGCGAGAAGCGCGAGATCCTCGGTCTCGCGCTGAACCAGGCCTGGCTCTTCAAGGCTCGTACGTCAGGTGTGAAGCCCTCCGTGGACCGGTACCGGTTCTGGTGGGTGGGTGACCCGGAGCCGACGGACATCGGCGTGCCCCTGACGCTGGCCGAGGCGGACTGAGACGGACGCCACATGAGGAGGGCAGCCCCGCCAAGGGACCTGCCCTCCTGTGCGTTGCGCCACGGCCGACTGAGCTCTCCGTGACGGAACGGGGTGCCAGGGGCAAGAAAAGTGCCCTGGGGCCCTTCTTTCTTGCGTACGTGTGTAGAGAAGGGGCGCAGGGCACGTTTTGTGCCCCCAGAACTTGGGCGGGCCCAGCTCCTGGCGGAGAACGGCCTCAGCCGGTGTCACGGCCCCCAGTGAATGGATACAGACGGACCACAGACCGTCCCACGTGCTTGGCCCCCGTTTCGCGGGTGGTGCCTCCCTGGGTTCTGCGGTCCGGGTGAGTGCGCCCCCGTGGCGGGGGCCTTTTTGCCTGGTGCATCGCGCCCCGGACGGTTCTCTCCTCCCGTCCTGGCGTCCAGGCCACGGCGGTGCACCAATACACGCGGGCGGCCACGAGCCGTCCGTTCTCCTGATGAGTCGCCAGCTCCACGGAGGGGCTCCGGCCGGATGCTCTCCCAGCGTCCTGCCGGGGCCGACTGGCGGCCGTTCGCGCACCGGGCAGGGTGCAATCAAGAACGCAGACTCCCGGCGGTGGGCCGGGCCGCCTCCAGGCAAACCAACCCGCCCCCGATAGGACCCGTTCGGCCCCGTTGCTCCCAGGGCTGCCCCCTTGGTTGAGCGCGGAGCCGGACGGGCCCTTTTCGCGCTCCGGGGCCAAGTCCGTCATCATCAGCGAACACGGCCAGGCGATCTACAAGACCTTGCGCTGGACCCCCTACCGGCGCAGTGACGGCGTGGGGCTGACCACCTGGACGGAGCCTGTCACCGCCGACGAGGCTGAGGTTCCCCCGCTGCGCGGGAGTGGCTGACTAGCAGGTCAGGGCGGGTTGACGTGGTTTCAGGTTCACTTGTTCGGCCGTTGCCCGGCTAGCGTAGTGCTTCTCCTCGTACTCGATCGGGCTGAGGTAGCCGAGCCGTTTCTGGATGCGGCGGGGGTTGTAGAAGCCGTCGAGGTACTCGAAGAGCGTGAGGTTCGCTTCGGCTCTGGTGGAGAAGACGCGGCCGCGGATGCACTCGGTCTTGATGACCATCCACAGGTTCTCCGCGAGGGCGTTGTCGAACGAGTCGCCGACCGAGCCCATGGACGCCTGGATCCCTGCCCTGACCAGGCGTGTTGTGAGCTTCACGGACGTGTATTGACAGCCGTGGTCGGCGTGGTGAATGAGCTCGCCGGGGGCGACTTCGCGGCTGGCCAAGGCGTATTCGAGCGTGGTGAGGACCAGGTCGGCGTCGGCGCGGGCTGAGGTTTCCCAGGCCACCACCCGGCGGGAGAACGCGTCGCGGATCGCGGACAGCCACAGCGGGCCCTCCTCGGTCGCGATCATGGTCAGGTCGGTTACCCACAGGCGGTTCGGCCCGTTCGCGGTGAAGTCGCCCTGCCGTGTCGCAGCGGGCGGACGCGGCCCTGGAGGCGGCGGGGTACTCGACGTGGACCGTCACCGGGGACGGCCTGCTGGGCCACCCTCACCGGGCCCCGTATGACCGCACCATCGCCACATGTGCCGTCCGCCGCGTCCCCTACGCATGGGTCAGGCAGACCAAGCCCGGCGGGGTCATCCTCGCCACCGTGGGCCCCAGTGCCTGGTCCTACGGCACGGGCCTGGCGAAACTCACCGTCAAGGACGACGGGACCGCAGAGGGCCGGATCATCGGCCGCACGTCGTTCATGCCTGCCCGAGCGGAGGCGGCCGTCCCGCTCTCCGGCGACCTTTCCGCCCGCGCCGCCTACGCCGACACCGAGCGGCGGAGCAAGCTCTCCCCCGACATGCTGAACGACTGGGTACCCGCCTTCCTGGCCCAGCTCGCCGCACCCGGAACCCAGCTCGTACGGGCGGTCAGCGACACCCGAGAGACGGTCTACCTGTTCGACACGGCCCGTGAGGCGTTCGCCGCCCTCACTGCCGACGGGGAGGAGTGGAACGTCCGGCAGGGCGGACCAGTCGCCATCTGGGACGCCATCGAAGACACGCTGACCGCATGGCGGGACGCTGGCGAACCCGACATCACCGCCGTGCGCATGGAGGTCACTCCCACAGCGCACGCGTACTGGATCGGCGGACAGCAGATCACGACTGAGGCCCGCTCCTACTGGATCGGTGACCAACCGGCACTCCGCTGGAAGCACCAGTACCCCCCGCTGAGCGCCTGATCCCGCCCCACTCCGCACAGCCCTGGCCGGCCGTCCCCCGGGTGGTGCCAGGGCTGTGCGCTACGGCACGACGGCTCCGCAACCACCCCCGCTCCGCGCGGTCCTCCTGGACAATGGCCGTGTGCTGGAGATGACACGCGACAGGTTCGAAGAACTGGTGAGTGAGGCCCTGGACCAGATCCCGCCGGAGCTGACGCGGGTCATGGACAACGTGGCCGTGTTCGTGGAGGACGAACCCCCGGCGGACGACCCGGAGCTATTGGGCCTATACGAGGGGACTCCGCTCACGGAGCGCGGGGAGTGGTACGCCGGAGTCCTGCCCGACCGCATCACGATCTACATGGGCCCGACCCTGCGCTACTGCGAGACGCCGGATGACGTGGTGCACGAGGTGGCCGTGACCGTCATCCATGAGGTGGCGCATCACTTCGGCATTGAGGACGCCCGGCTCCATGAACTGGGGTGGGGCTGACTTCCAGGCTTTCTCGGCCACGCACCATCATGCCCCTGACCAGGACGGATACCAGGCTCTACCGGCGACGCATCCAGTTGGCTGAAGATCAGCAAAAGAGGTGTACGACGGGGTATCCTGCACCACGGTGATCTCCGTCTCCGCGGCCACGTCCTCCCGCGACTGGCACATCCGCAGCGTCGGGTTCCGGTACACGGTGATCCGGTCCGGAAGCACACCGGCGTACCACTCGCCCCGGTCGGTCAGCGGAGTCCCCTCGTACAGCCCGAGCAGCTCGGGATCGTCCGCGGGCGGTTCGTCCTCGACGAACACCGCGACGTTGTCCATCAGTCGCGTCAACTCCGGCGGGATCCGGTCGAGCGCCTCGGCGACCAGCTCCTCGAACTCCTCGCGCGTCATCTCCAGCACAGGCCCATTGTCGGCCACGACCCCGCCGAACGAGAGCCTCCCGGCGCCGCATATCCCGCCGCCGACTTGGGCATACGGGACCAATGGCCCGCGTCCCCGCCGCAGTCCTGAGTGTCCTGAACCCGATCCGCAAGGCCCCGCACAGACTCGCCCGCCGCTATCGCTCCCGCCAGGCACCCACCACGATCGCACTCGTGGCGCAGCCGCACCCGTGGACGCGTGCCGTGGGGCTCGTGGCCGTCGTCCTGTGCGGCGCGTGGCTGGGACTGCTGGTCGTGGGCAACGTCCGGGTCCCGGTCGGCCCCATGGACACCACGATGACGCTGCGCCCGTCGTTCACCGGCGGCACCCGGATCAACGTCTCGCCCCTCGGCGCCCTCCAGCTGGACAGCCACATCGCCCCCGTCCGCCTGGACGTGAACGTCGACCAGCTCGACCCCGACCGCTCCCAGGCCCTCGTCGACCACCCCGAACGCCTCTCCGGCCTCCAGGACGAGGTCACCCGGGATGTCGGCCGCGGCACCCTCGACCTGGCCGTACGCTCCGGTGTCGCCGTCGTCGCCGGGGCCACCGCCCTCGGCCTGGTCGTCTACCGCCGCCCGCGCCGCGCCCTGGCCGCCGGCGGCCTGGCTCTCACCCTCCTCGCCGCCTCGGGCGGCACGGCGTACGCCACCTGGCGCCCCGACTCCGTCCTGGAACCCAAGTTCTCGGGCCTGCTCACCTCGGCCCCCTCCCTGGTCGGCAACGCGCGCAGCATCGTCACGGAATTCGACGTCTACCAGAAGGAGTTGGCCCGCCTGGTCACCAACGTGACCAAGCTCTACGACGCCACCTCGACGCTCCCCGCCTACGCGCCCGACCCCTCCACGATCCGGGTCCTGCACGTCTCCGACATCCATCTGAACCCGGCGAGCTGGAAGATCATCGCCTCGCTCGTGGAGCAGTACAAGGTCGACGTGATCGTCGACTCGGGCGACACGATGGACCACGGCACGGCCGCCGAGAACGGCTTCCTGGACCCCGTCCAGGACCTCGGGGCCCCCTACGTCTGGGTCCGCGGCAACCACGATTCGATGATCACCCAGCGCTATCTGCAGGGCCTGAGGAACGTCCATGTCCTGGACGACGGCAAGGCGCAGACGATCAGGGGATTGCGTTTCGCGGGCATCGGCGATCCGCAGTTCACCCCCGACCGCTCGCAGCAGACCGGCGCCCGGCAGTCCCAGGAACTGGCCGGTGCGCGTCTGGCCACGGCCCTGCGCGACCAGAGCACGGCCGGCACCCCGGTGGACGTCGCCGTCGCCCATGAGCCCTCCGCCGCCCGCGAGGTGGACGGCGAGGTCCCGCTGGTCCTGTCGGGCCATCTGCACCACGACGAGATGGAGATGCTGCCGTACGGCACCCGGCTCCGCATCGAGGGCTCCACGGGCGGCAGCGGCCTGCGCGCCATCGAGGGCAAGCATCCCGATCCCATCGAGACGTCGATCCTGTACTTCGACCGGGACAGCCGCCGTCTCCAGGCCTGGGACGAGATCGAACTGGGCGGCCTCGGCCTCACGACGGCGGAGGTCAGCCGCCACCTCCCGGAGGAGAACCAGCCCGGCGCGACCCCCTCGCCGGGCGCCCCCACGAAGGGCACCCCGCCGACCTTGCCCTAAACCGTTTTGGCGATAGCTCCCGCCATCCCATATGCTTCTCACGTCCCCGACGCGCTGAGAAGCGCGCAGGCGGGCCGATAGCCCTCATCGTCTAGCGGCCTAGGACGCCGCCCTTTCAAGGCGGTAGCACGGGTTCGAATCCCGTTGGGGGCACGCACCACCCTGTGCGACACTGTCGTACGAAGCTTGGTCCTGTGGAGCAGTTTGGAGTGCTCGCCACCCTGTCAAGGTGGAGGCCGCGGGTTCAAATCCCGTCAGGACCGCTGAGGTTTCACGTGAAACCTCGTGGCTGGGTAGCTCAGTTGGTACGAGCGTCCGCCTGAAAAGCGGAAGGTCGCCGGTTCGACCCCGGCCCCAGCCACAACCGCCCTCACCAGGGCCTGAGCCCCTCTCCGGGATTCCGGAGAGGGGCTCTTCCGTGTCCCACGCCCTCCGCCCCAGACCGGCACCGATGATCTTGAACGTTAGAATCGGGCGCCCCTCACTCGACCCGAGGGGTTCACGCTGCGACGCGTGATGAAGGACGGGGAACGACATGAAGAAGACAGTCGGCAGGATCGCCATCGCTCTCGCCGTGGCCATCGGCGGCGTGGTGGCCACCAGCGGATCCGCGAGCGCCTACGGCACCGGGGAGTGCAAGTACTCGAAGGAGAGGACCGCCTCCGGCCACGGGGACACGGTCATCCTGCAGATCTGGCGCTGCCCGGACGGGCACGACTACGCCAAGGGCATCATCTCCGGAAGCGCCAGTGCCACCAAGGCGCGGGTGTGGATGGACGACTCGATCAACGGCGGCAGGAGCTGGACCGCGCGCCAGTACACGAGCAGCCCGTCGAGGTCGACGCAGACGCCGCAGAACAACCTGCTGTACGACGGCTCGCCGCACAAGGTGCGGGCCTGCGGGGACACCAGCGGTCACAAGACCATCTGCACGGCCTGGTACTGACCGGACCGGCCACGGCCGGACAGCCGGCCGACAGCGGGCACGCACCACGAAGCCGCCGTTCACCTCGCGTGAGCGGCGGCTTCGTGCCCACGGGACCCGGTCCCACGGCCCGCGCCGCTCGGCGCGCGCCGCACGATGCGCGCCGCACGGCCGACTCCCCCACGGCCGACGGCAAAAGCGTTAGCCATGAAATTCGCCGGGATGAGATCCTGGATCGCGTATGTCTACGCACCCCGCCCCCGCCCTCGGCGCCCTCGCCCCCCGCCTGACCGAGCTCTCCCTGCGCGACGCGCACCGGCTCGGGCGCAGGCTCGAAGGCGCGCGCAAGATCCGCAAGCCGGAGGCGCGGGCCGCCGTGCTCGCCGAGATCGAGGCGGAGGTCGGCAGGGCAGAGGAACGCATCGCCGGGCGGCGCGCCCTCGTGCCCGAGGTCACGTACCCCGAGCAGTTGCCGGTCAGCCAGAAGAAGGACACGATCGCCGACGCCATCCGCGACCACCAGGTCGTGATCGTCGCCGGTGAGACCGGCTCCGGCAAGACGACACAGATCCCCAAGATCTGTCTCGAGCTGGGGCGCGGCGTGCGCGGCATGATCGGGCACACGCAGCCGCGCCGGATCGCGGCCCGCACCGTCGCCGAGCGCGTCGCCGAGGAGCTGGACACCCCGCTCGGCGAAGCCGTCGGCTGGAAGGTCCGCTTCACCGATCAGGTCGACCCGGACGCCACGTTCGTCAAGCTCATGACCGACGGCATCCTGCTCGCCGAGATCCAGACCGACCGCGAGCTGCGCGCCTACGACACGATCATCATCGACGAGGCCCACGAGCGGTCCCTCAACATCGACTTCCTGCTGGGCTACCTCGCCCAGCTGCTGCCCAAGCGCCCCGACCTCAAGGTCGTCATCACCTCGGCCACGATCGACCCCGAGCGTTTCTCGCGGCATTTCGGCGACGCCCCGATCGTCGAGGTCAGCGGCCGTACGTACCCGGTGGAGGTCCGCTACCGCCCACTGCTGGAGGAGGACGGCGACGACGCGGACCGCGATCAGATCACGGCGATCACCGATGCCGTGGAGGAGCTCCAGAAGGAGGGCAAGGGCGACATCCTCGTCTTCCTCTCCGGTGAGCGGGAGATCCGGGACACGGCCGACGCGCTCACGAAGAAGCAGTACAGATTCACCGAGATCCTGCCCCTCTACGCCCGGCTCTCCCACGCCGAGCAGCACCGCGTCTTCCAGCCGCACACCGGTCGCAGGATCGTTCTGGCCACGAACGTCGCAGAGACCTCGCTGACCGTCCCGGGCATCAAGTACGTCATCGACCCCGGCTTCGCGCGGATCTCCCGCTACAGCCACCGCACCAAGGTCCAGCGGCTGCCCATCGAGCCGGTCTCGCAGGCCAGCGCCAACCAGCGCAAGGGCCGCTGCGGCCGTACGTCCGACGGCATCTGCATCCGCCTGTACAGCGAGGACGACTTCAACGCCCGGCCGGAGTTCACGGACGCGGAGATCCTCCGCACCAACCTCGCCTCCGTCATCCTGCAGATGACCGCGGCCGGCCTCGGCGACATCGAGAAGTTCCCCTTCATCGACCCGCCGGACCACCGCAACATCCGCGACGGTGTCCAGCTGCTCCAGGAACTGGGTGCCCTCGACCCGGCGCAGAAGGACCCCCGCAAGAGGCTGACGGACACCGGCCGCAAACTGGCCCAGCTGCCCGTCGACCCGCGGCTCGCCCGGATGGTCCTGGAGGCCGACAGGAACGGCTGCGTGCGCGAGGTGATGGTCATTGCCGCCGCGCTGTCCATCCAGGACCCGCGTGAGCGCCCCGCCGACAAGCAGACCCAGGCCGATCAGCAGCACGCCCGCTTCAAGGACGAGACCAGCGACTTCCTCGCCTACCTCAACCTCTGGCGTTATCTCCGCGAGCAGCAGAAGGAACGCGGGTCGTCCTCCTTCCGCCGGATGTGCAAGCAGGAGTACCTCAACTTCCTTCGCATTCGCGAATGGCAGGACATCTACTCGCAGTTGCGCACGGTCGCGAAGCAGATGGGCATCCATCTCAACGAGGACGACGCCCCGGCCGACCGCATCCATCTCTCCCTCCTGGCCGGCCTCCTGTCGCACATCGGCATGAAGGACGTGAAGGAGGGCGCGAAGAACGAGTATCTGGGCGCGCGCAACGCCAAGTTCGCGGTCTTCCCGGGGTCGGCCCTCTTCAAGAAGCCCCCGCGTTTCGTGATGTCCGCCGAGCTCGTCGAGACGTCCCGCCTCTGGGCCCGCGTCAACGCGAAGATCGAGCCCGAGTGGGTCGAGCCCCTCGCCGCGCACCTCGTCAAGCGCACCTACAGCGAACCGCACTGGGAGAAGGACCAGGCCGCGGTGATGGCGTACGAGAAGGTCACGCTCTACGGCGTGCCGATCGTCGCCCAGCGGAAGGTCAACTACGGGCGGATCGACCCGGAGATCAGCCGTGAGCTGTTCATCCGGAACGCGCTGGTCGAGGGCGACTGGCGCACGCACCACAAGTTCTTCTCGGACAACCGCCGCCTCCTCACCGAGGTCGAGGAGCTGGAGCACCGTGCCCGGCGCCGGGACATCCTGGTCGACGACGAGACCCTGTACGACTTCTACGACCAGCGGATCCCCGAACACGTCGTCTCCGGCGCCCACTTCGACTCCTGGTGGAAGCACAAGCGGCACGAGCAGCCCGACTTCCTCGACTTCGAGCGCGAGATGCTCATCAACGAGAAGGCGGGTGAGGTCACCAAGGCCGACTACCCCGACTCGTGGCGCCAGCGGAACCTGAAGTTCCGGGTGACGTACCAGTTCGAGCCGGGGGCGGACGCCGACGGCGTGACCGTGCACATCCCCCTCCAGGTCCTCAACCAGGTCACGGACGAGGGCTTCGACTGGCAGATCCCGGGCCTGCGCGAGGAACTGGTGACGGAGCTGATCCGGTCCCTTCCCAAGCCGATCCGCCGGAACTACGTCCCCGCGCCCAACTTCGCGAAGGCGTTCCTGGACCGGGCCGTCCCTCTCCAGGAGCCCCTCACCGCGACCATGACCCGTGAGTTGCGGCTCATGGTCGGGGTGCCCTTCGAGGCGGACGACTTCGACCTGTCCAAGGTCCCCGACCACTTGAAGATCACGTTCCGGATCGTTGACGAGCGCCGCCGCAAACTGGCCGAGGACAAGGACCTGGAGGCGCTGAAGCTGATGCTGCGCCCGAAGGCCCGCAAGGCCCTCTCCCAGGCGGCCGCGGCGACCGCGGAGCGCTCCGGCGGTGAGTCCCTGGAGCGCTCGGGCCTGACCGACTGGACGATCGGCACGCTCACCCGCGTCTTCGAGACCCGCCGGGCCGGTCAGCCGGTGAAGGCGTACCCGGCCCTGGTCGACGACGGCGACACGGTCTCCGTACGCCTCTTCGACACGGAGGCGGAGCAGGCGCAAGCCATGTGGAAGGGCACACGCCGGCTGATCCTGCGCAACATCCCGGTCAACCCGGCGAAGTTCGCGTCCGAGAAACTGACGAACGCGCAGAAGCTGGCCCTGTCCGCCAACCCGCACGGCTCGATCCAGGGGCTGTTCGACGACTGCGCGATGGCCGCCGCCGACAAGCTGATCGGGGATTTCGGCGGCCCGGCGTGGGACGAGGAGTCGTACCGCAAGCTGTACGACAAGGTGCGCGCCGAGATCGTCGACACGACCGTCCGAACGGTGGGGCAGGTGCAGCAGGTCCTGGCCGCCTGGCAGGCCTGTGAGCGCCGCCTGAAGGCCGTACGCAGCCCCGCGCTGCTGCCGAATCTCCAGGACGTGCGGGGGCAGCTGGACGCCCTGGTGAAGCCCGGCTTCGTGACGGAGGCGGGCCTGCGCCGGATGCCGGACCTGATGCGCTACCTGGTGGCCGCCGACCGGCGTCTGCAGCAGATGCCGACGAACGTGCAGCGGGACACCACGCGGATGCAGAAGGTCCACGAGATGCGGGACGAGTACGCCTGGCTGCTGGAGCAGCTGCCCCAGGGCCGGCCCGTTCCGTCGTCGGTCCTGGACATCCGCTGGATGATCGAGGAGCTCCGGGTCAGCTATTTCGCCCACGCGCTGGGCACCGCGTACCCCGTCTCCGACAAGCGGATCGTGAAGGCGATCGACGCGGCGGTGCCGTAACGGGGCCGGCACGCAGGGTGAGTTCGACCAGGGGCCCACCCTCCTGTACAGTCTCTTCTCGCAGCGCAACGCACGAATCGCACTGCGAAACCTGGTCCTGTGGAGCAGTTTGGAGTGCTCGCCACCCTGTCAAGGTGGAGGCCGCGGGTTCAAATCCCGTCAGGACCGCAGCAAAGGAGCCCGGATCTTCGGATCCGGGCTCTTCGCGTTGCTCGTGGGCCTTCACGGGGCGATCTCTCCCGCATCCTGACCCACGGATCCCCGGCTCTTTCATGCGCCCTGGCCTCCGCGTCCGCCTCCGGGCCGGCACAGGCCGTCTTGACGGCCCCTCAATCCCTCGGTACCCCAGAACCATGGCCGTTCTCCCTACGGCCCCTGGAGGTGGCGTATGGCGGCAGTGGCCAGGCACGAGACGCGCGCTCTGCTCCGCGCGCACCTGTCGGCCGCGTCGTCGTACCGGCACCTCACACGGCACTGCCCGATATGTCATCGCCTGCTGCGGCTGGCGATGGAGTCCGCACCGCGTACCACCCGGACCGCGGCCCCGCCCCCGGAGGACGAGAGCCCGGCGCCGGCATGACCCACGAATGGCCCCAACGCCCCTGCGTACGCGGGCTGCTGGCAAGGGCGGCTTCTCTACCGCACCCCGGGCGGGGCTAACAAGCCGCTTGGTATGTGACGGGTGTCACCGCATGAGTTTTGGAAAGTGCGGTACTTACGCCCCACCTACAAAGGGTCAATTTAATATGTGCAATTGCACCCTGTCCGGGGTGTCACGCACGGGGGATCCGACACCCCTCCCCAGGCTCCTACAAGGCCGCGCACAGCAGGATCGGCAGACCCACCGCGGGCGCACAAAAAAGATCGCGCTGGACCCGGCGGAGTCCAGCGCGATCGACGACGCACCCTGTTGTATGCCTGGAGAGCTCTGAGTGGCTCGGGCGTGGGGCCTGTTGGGGCAGGACCCGCGTCGCTTGGAGCTGCGGTTCCGGGCGTCGCGGCCAGTGGGGGACCGGCCGGTTTGCCCGGTTATTCAGTTGTTCAGGCCTCGCTGCGCTGCTGCGGGATGCCCGCGAGCAGAGCGCGGACCTCAGCCTCGCGGTAGCGCCGATGCCCGCCGAGCGTGCGGATCGACGTGAGCTTGCCGGCCTTCGCCCACCGCGTGACCGTCTTCGGGTCCACACGGAACATGGTGGCGACCTCAGCCGGGGTCAGCAGCGGCTCGGCATCAGGGGTGCGAGCGGTCATGAGCGGCCTCCTCGGGAGAACCGAACCTTCTCGGTTCTTTCCTCTAAATTCTGCACCTTGACCCGCGTTGCCCGAAATGGCGGACGCGAGTCGAGTCGGTTATAGGACGAACGGCTTGTCCTCGGCACTACAACTACACCATCTGTCCAGCCGCGTCGGCCAAACCGATGGAATTGCCCCTCCAGGTGTTCATCAGCGACGGAAGCCGATGGACCATGCCATAGCGGACAGTCACACCACTGTGACGATCAGTCACAGGGCGATCAGGAAGTCACCAGGCCCCCCAAAGCGTGCAATGCTGAGATTCCGCCCATAGTGCAGCACCATGGGACGGAAGGAGCCCTCCCCGGACTCCTTGTCCTATTTTGGCATGAGGAGGGGCAAGGGACGCAAGAGCCTCGTACGTGTACTCCGTCACGCTTGGCCTACTTGAGAGGTCTGCCCGGATCGGGTCCTACGTCCCTTGTTGACGAAGCCTCAGGAAGAACACGGCCCGCTTCAGGAACTCGGTGCGAGGACGAAACCCCAAATCGGGCGGTTCGTCAAACGTCAGTTCGTGACCGAATGCGAGCGGTGTGTACGGACATCAAGGTCAGGGGTCAGTTGGCCGACCGCAGATCCCGTACGGAACGCCAGCGCTCCACGAGCCGGGCGTACGCCTTCCCCGCGGCCTCCCCGTCGCCCCTGCGCAGCGCGGCGATCCCCTCGGCCACGTCCGCGGCCGAATGGTCGTCCTCCAGCGCCCCGGCGGGCACCGCGTGCACCAGGCCGCCGTAGTCCAGTTCCACGAGCGAACGCGGGTGGAACTCCTCCAGCCAGCGCCCGACATCCGTCAGGCCGTCGATCAGCGGCCCTTCGTTCATGGCCTCCCTCAGGGCGCGCAGACCCCGGGCCACCCGCCGCCGGGCCTGGACCATGGGGGTGCGGTAGCGCAGCACGGGCGGGCTGTCGGCCGACGCGCCCTTGTCGTACTCGCGCTCCTCGTCGGAGACCAGCACGAACCAGTTGATCGGCACCTGCCAGGTGGCCGTACGGATCCACGGCCGGGCGTCCGGGTTGATCGCCAGCCAGCGCTCGTAGTCCTGGGCCGCCTGGCGCCGCAGGACGGGCGGCAGGACCGCGTCCATGACCGGCCGGGGCAGCTCCTCGGACAGCTCGTCCAGGGCCAGCCAGCCGCGCAGCCGGGTGCGCCAGGGGCAGACGCAGACCACGCCGTCGACCTCCAGCACGAAGGCGTCCTCGCTCTCGTGCACCGGCACCGGGACCGGCGGGGTGGGCGCCAAGTCGGTCAGGGCACGGCGGAGTTCGTCCTGGTACGAGGGGCGGTCCGTGCGACGGGCGTAGCGGGCCCACTGGCTGCGCTCCGGCTCGGGGAAGGCGGCCAGCGGTTCGTACACGCGCAGGTAGGTCGCGTAGGGGACGATCACCGAGGTCACCTTGGGCACGCCTGCTCCCTCCCCCGCGCTCCGCCGCGAAAACCTGCCGGACCCGCTCACGATCGCGCGGGAAATCTATGCAAATCGTCGCACGGGTGTACTCCGGTCGGAGGGGATCCTGTGCACGGTGCGGCCGGAGGGGCCACCAGGCTCTAATCTCATGCTCAACAGTCCCCGCCACCCGCACGGGGCCTGCTCTCCACCCGCCGCAACTTACTCAGGAGTCACCACAGTGACCGACGTAACCGGCGCACCTGCTGATGTACTGCACACCCTGTTCCACTCGGACCAGGGCGGACATGAGCAAGTCGTGCTCTGCCAGGACCGCGCGAGCGGCCTCAAGGCCGTCATCGCCCTCCACTCCACCGCCCTGGGCCCCGCCCTCGGCGGTACGCGCTTCTACCCGTACGCGACCGAGGCCGAAGCCGTCGCCGACGCGCTGAACCTCGCCCGCGGGATGTCGTACAAGAACGCCATGGCCGGTCTCGGCCACGGCGGCGGCAAGGCCGTGATCATCGGCGACCCGGACACGATCAAGAGCGAGGAGCTGCTCCTCGCCTACGGCCGGTTCGTCGCCTCGCTCGGCGGCCGCTACGTCACCGCCTGCGACGTCGGCACGTACGTCGCCGACATGGACGTCGTCGCCCGCGAGTGCCGCTGGACGACCGGCCGCTCCCCCGAGAACGGCGGCGCCGGGGACTCCTCCGTCCTCACCGCCTACGGCGTCTACCAGGGCATGCGCGCCTCCGCACAGCATGTGTGGGGCGACCCCTCGCTGCGGGGCAGGCGGGTCGGCATCGCCGGTGTCGGCAAGGTCGGCCACCACCTGGTCGAGCATCTGCGGGCGGAGGGCGCCGAGGTCCTCATCACCGATGTGCGCGAGGAGGCCGTGGGCCGGATCCTCGCGGCGCACCCGACAGGAGTGACGGCCGTCGCCGACACCGCCACCCTGATCCGCGCCGAGGGCCTCGACATCTACGCCCCCTGCGCGCTCGGCGGGGCCCTGAACGACGACACCGTGCCGGCGCTCACCGCCAAGGTGGTCTGCGGCGCCGCCAACAACCAGCTCGCCCACCCGGGCGTGGAGAAGGACCTCGCCGACCGCGGGATCCTCTACGCGCCGGACTACGTGGTGAACGCCGGCGGGGTCATCCAGGTCGCCGACGAGCTGCACGGCTTCGACTTCGACCGGTGCAAGGCGAAGGCGTCGAAGATCTTCGACACCACGCTGGCCATATTCGCACGTGCGAAGGAGGACGGCATTCCGCCGGCCGCGGCGGCCGACCGGATCGCCGAGCAGCGGATGCACGACGCGGCCCTGGCCCGCCGGGCCCGGTGACCCCGGGCTGATCCCGGCGTCTCGCACGTTTGGCCGGTACCCGTCGGTGGGCAGTTAGAGAGAACTCTCACTTCTACCGGCGGGTCGACCGCCGATAAGTGGTTAAAATCGCGGTTGACCAGCGAGGACGGGGCGCCTCGAAGGTCCTGGGCGCGGGCACGTCATGCGGGCGACGTACCGTATGGGCGCGGGCTCAGGTACCGTGGAAGCCCTACGGACACGGTCTCTCTGCGGAGAGTCCGTGCCGGACCATGAACGCGTGTCAAGACTCTGGGGCCGTCGAGCCCCGTCGTTGAGGGGGTCGAGCCATGGGGCGCGGCCGGGCCAAGGCCAAGCAGACGAAGGTCGCCCGCCAGCTGAAGTACAACAGCGGTGGGACTGACCTCTCACGCCTGGCCGAGGAGCTGGGTGCATCGCCTTCGAATCCGCAGCCGCCTAACGGCGAGCCGTTCGAAGACGATGAGGACGACGACCTGTACGCACGGTACGCCGACCTCTACGAGGACGACGACGACGAGGACAGCCAGTCCTCGCAGCATCGTCGCGGCGCTTGACCCTGCACTGACGCACTCACCCGGTCGGTGACCGACGGTCACCGACCGGGTTCTGTGCTGCCTGCACGGTCATGACCCCGTGTCTCAGCTCGCGTAGTCACCGATCAGGGCGGCGCCGGTGGTGTGCTCGCCCCGGTCCGTGATCTCTCCGGCCACCCAGGCGTCCACGCCACGGTCGGCGAGGGTCGCCAGGGCCACGTCCACGGACTCCTGGGGCACGATCGCGATCATGCCGACGCCCATGTTCAGGGTCTTCTCGAGCTCCAGGCGTTCGACGCTGCCGGTGCGGCCGACGAGGTCGAAGATCGGGGCCGGGGTCCAGGTGGAGCGGTCCACGATCGCGTGCAGCTCGTCCGGGATGACCCGGGCGAGGTTGGCCGCGAGTCCGCCGCCGGTGATGTGACTGAAGGCGTGCACCTCGGTGGTGCGCATCAGGGCCAGGCAGTCCAGCGAGTAGATCTTCGTCGGCTCCAGCAGCTCCTCGCCGAGGGTGCGGCCGAGCTCCTCGACGTGCGCGTCCAGGGTCAGACCGGCCTGGTTGAGCAGGACGTGGCGGACGAGGGAGTACCCGTTCGAGTGAAGGCCGGAGGACGCCATGGCGATCACCGCGTCGCCCGTCCGGATGCGATCGGCGCCGAGCAGCCGGTCGGCCTCCACGACGCCCGTACCGGCGCCGGCGACGTCGAAGTCGTCCTCGCCCAGCAGGCCCGGGTGCTCGGCCGTCTCGCCGCCGACCAGGGCGCAGCCGGCCAGCACACAGCCCTCGGCGATGCCCTTGACGATGGCGGCGACCCGCTCGGGGTGGACCTTGCCGACGCAGATGTAGTCGGTCATGAACAGCGGCTCGGCGCCGCAGACCACGATGTCGTCCATGACCATGGCGACCAGGTCGTGGCCGATGGAGTCGTAGACGCCCATCTGCCGGGCGATGTCGACCTTGGTACCGACGCCGTCCGTGGCGGAGGCCAGCAGGGGCCGCTCGTAGTTCTTCAGGGCGGAGGCGTCGAAGAGACCGGCGAAGCCGCCGAGGCCGCCGAGGACCTCGGGGCGCTGCGCCTTCTTCACCCACTCCTTCATCAGTTCGACGGCGCGGTCGCCCGCTTCGATGTCGACGCCCGCGGCTGCGTAGCTGGCACCAGTTGTGTCAGGCATGACGATGAAACCTTCGTGTCGTACGGCAGGTGATACGGGCCGTCTACGGACGGCGGATCGCGTCGGCGGCGGCCGTGGCGGCCGGGCCGGCGGCCAGCTCCGTTTCCAGCAGCTGCTTGCCGAGCAGCTCGGGGTCCGGGAGCTCCATCGGGTACTCGCCGTCGAAGCAGGCGCGGCACAGGTTCGGCTTGGCGATGGTGGTCGCCTCGATCATGCCGTCGATGGAGATGTAGGCCAGGGAGTCGGCGCCCAGGGACGTGCCGATCTCGTCGATCGTCATGCCGTTGGCGATGAGCTCGGCGCGGGTCGCGAAGTCGATGCCGAAGAAGCAGGGCCACTTCACGGGCGGCGAGGAGATCCGGATGTGGACCTCGGCGGCGCCCGCCTCGCGCAGCATGCGGACCAGGGCCCGCTGGGTGTTGCCGCGCACGATCGAGTCGTCGACGACGACCAGGCGCTTGCCCTTGATGACTTCCTTCAGCGGGTTCAGCTTCAGACGGATGCCCAGCTGGCGGATGGTCTGCGAGGGCTGGATGAAGGTGCGCCCGACGTAGGCGTTCTTCACCAGGCCGTTGCCGAAGGGGATGCCGGAGGCCTCCGCGTAGCCGATGGCGGCGGGGGTGCCGGACTCCGGCGTCGCTATCACCAGGTCCGCCTCGACCGGGGCCTCCTTCGCCAGCTTGCGGCCCATCTCCACGCGGGAGAGGTACACGTTCCGGCCGGCGATGTCGGTGTCGGGGCGGGCCAGGTACACGTACTCGAAGACACAGCCCTTGGGCTTCGCGTCCGCGAATCGGGAGGTCCTGAGGCCGTTCTCGTCGATGGCGACGAACTCGCCCGGCTCGATCTCGCGGACGTAGCTGGCGCCGCAGATGTCGAGGGCGGCGGACTCGGAGGCGACGACCCAGCCGCGCTCCAGCCGGCCGAGGACCAGCGGGCGGATGCCCTGCGGGTCGCGGGCCGCGTACAGGGTGTGCTCGTCCATGAAGACGAGCGAGAAGGCGCCTCTGACCTGCGGGAGGACCGTGTGTGCGGCCTCCTCGATGGTCAGCGGCTTGCCGTCCTCGTCGACCTGGGCCGCCAGGAGCGCGGTGAGCAGGTCGGTGTCGTTGGTCGCCGCGACGCGCGGGGTGCGGCCGCCTTCCTGCTTGGGCAGGTCGGCGACCATCTCGGCGAGCTGGGCGGTGTTGACGAGATTGCCGTTGTGGCCGAGCGCGATGGATCCGTGTCCGGTCGCGCGGAAGGTCGGCTGGGCGTTCTCCCAGACGGAGGCACCGGTGGTCGAGTAGCGGGCGTGTCCGACCGCGATGTGACCCTGGAGCGAACCGAGGGAGGTCTCGTCGAAGACCTGGGAAACCAGGCCCATGTCCTTGAAGACGAGGATCTGGGAGCCGTTGCTGACCGCGATTCCCGCGGATTCCTGGCCTCGATGCTGGAGGGCGTAGAGCCCGAAGTACGTGAGCTTGGCGACCTCTTCGCCCGGAGCCCAGACACCGAAGACGCCACAAGCGTCCTGGGGGCCCTTCTCACCGGGGAGCAGGTCGTGGTTGAGTCGTCCGTCACCACGTGGCACGCCACCGAGTGTAGGCGAGGTCGACCACTGGTCCGAATTGGGGATACCGGACTTTCCGGTGGATCACCGCTCGGCGACCGCTCGCGCACTCGTACCGTTTTCGCTGGTCAGCGTGAGGGTTTGGTGATCGACTCCGTACTTCAGCTTTCCGTCGAAAAGACGCAGCAGCTTCTTCTCGACGTCCATGAGTGAGTCTTCGCACATCATTCGGGTCGTGGCGGGTGGGCCGAGGGTGATATGGCCGTCGCGGACCGTGGCCTTGGCGTTCACCTTGTTGCAGCCGAGGCTGCCGGAGACGGTGCCCTTCTTCTCGTCGAAGGTGAGGTGGGCCCGGCCGTCGGCGTCCGGGGTCGTGACGGTCCACTGGGTGCCGGCCAGCGGGGCGTCCTTCGCCTCGCTCAGACGGACGGTGTCGCCCCGGTCGGTGGTGAGGGTGAGGCGGTCGTCGTCCACCGTCGCCTTCAGCTCCTGCTCGGAGAGGGCGCGCGCGAGGGTCGTCTCGAACTCCATCGGCATGTTCTCGCAGGCCATCTCGGTGGCCCTGGTCTTGCCGAGCCGCACGCGGTCGCCGTCGACGGTGGCCTCGGCGCTGAAGTGGTTGCAGCCGAGGCTGCCTTCGGCCCGGCCCCGGTCGATGGTCACGTGGGCGCCGGCCGGGGCCTTCTGCGTCCTGCCGTCCGCGGTGACGCTGTCCACGCTCCACCGCACACCGGTGACCTGCTCGCCGGCACCGACCGAGCCGCTGCCGCCGTCCGCCTTCTCACTGCCACAGGCCGCCATGAGCGGGACGAGCATGGCGGCGGCCGTCAGGGTCATGCGCTGCTTCTGCCTGTCCATGCCACTTCGACGGGGGACCCGGGGGGATCGGTTCCCCTTAGCGCAGCAGGGGCAGGCAGCCCGACAGGTCCGCCCGCTCCCCGCTGGCGCTGACCTTGGCGTCCTGGAGCGCCGACGCCCAGGTGACCCGTCCGGTCGCCAGCCGGATCCAGGTCAGCGGGTCCGTCTCCACGACGTTGGGCGGGGTGCCCCGGGTGTGCCGCGGTCCCTCCAGGCACTGCACCACCGCGTACGGCGGCACCCGCACCTCCGTCGATCCGCCGGGCGCCTTCGCGGCGAGCGCGTCGGCCAGGAGCCGGGTGCAGGCGGCGAGGGCCTGACGGTCGTAGGGGATGTCCAGGCCGGGGACGGCGGCGTTGAGGTCGTCGGTGTGGACGACGAGTTCGACGGTGCGCGTGACGAGGTAGTCGGCCAGGGGCAGGGCGCCGGCGCTGGTGGCGAGGAGCCGGGTGCCGGGGTGGGCCTCGAGGCCGGCGGTGAAGCGCTCCTCGGTGGCCGCGAGGTGGGCGACGGGATCCGGGTGGGTCTCGGCCAGTTCGCGGGCGTGGGCGGCGATGTCCGGCGCGTCGGCCGCTATCGCGGAGGGCCAGTCGAGGAGTGTGCCGTCCTGCTCGGCCGGTTCCGGCAGTCCGGTCAGCCGGGACACCGCCCCGAGGCTCATCCCGACGTGGGCCGTCAGGTCCCGTACGGTCCAGTCGCCCAGCCGGGTGGGCAGGGCGAAATGCTCGGGGGTGAGGCCGGCGACAGCGTCCCGTACGTGCCCGAACTGTGCGAGCACCGCCGCGCGGATCTTGGCGGGGTCGTAGCTGCGGGTGCGTTTCCTGGCCGGTGGCATGGGGGCCAGCCTAAGTGCGGGCGGTGACAGGGGGAGCCGCCTCGAAGACCTCTCCGTTCCGGGGCACCCCGATGCCCCGCCAGGTGAAGGGGACGCCCCGGGCCGCGTCCGGGTCCGGGCCGTCCATCAACTGGAAGTGCAGGTGCGGTTCGGAGGAGTTGCCGGAGTTGGGGCGCCGAACGCCGGGAAGTCCCGGGGCCGGCGGGCGAGCGGCCAGAACCAGCCGAAGGACGGGCGGGCGCCCGGCTCGGGCTCGGCGAGGACGTCGATGGCGTACGTCTGCCCGTGGGCGTGCACACCGTGGCTCGGGGTGCGGTCGGCCGGGCTGTTCAGCGCGGACCAGCGCCCGGTGACGGGCGCGGCGACCTCCAGGGGCTCACGGGCGACGCCGGGGTCGTCCGGTGCGCCGCCCCAGCGGTTGGTGACGGTGACCACGACGTAGGCCAGGGCCAGGGGCAGGAAGTCCCACCAGACCGCATAGTCCCAGCCGGTCAGGACGTGGACGATCACCATCCCGGCGAAGGCCAGCTGAAGCCCTCGGAAGGCTGTCGTGCCGAGCTTGCGTGCGGACATGTCCGTCCCCCTCGTTCCGTCGCTGCTACGGGCGGGTCGTCGCCAGTGCCACCAGCAGCGGTACGACCCGGGCCGGTGGCACCTCGTGGCGGCCGCGGCCGGTCGTGTGGAGCCAGCCCGTGGCGGTGAGCTGGCGCAGGTGGTGGTAGATCTGGCCGGTCGTGCCGACCTCGTCCATCCCGGCGAGTTCGGCGGCGGTGCGCCGGCCGCCGAGGATCTCGCGCAGCAGCCGGAGACGGACCGGGTGGCCGAGGGCCGCGAACGACTCGGCGGCCGTGGTCCAGTCGCTCTCCAGCAGGTCCTCCGTGAGGACGGTCATCTGCCAGGAGTACTCCTCGCCCGTCGGCAGGCCCACGGAGCCCGTGTAGAGGACACCGCCGTCGGCCGCCTCCGCCCCGGACAGCTGCTCCTGCAGCCCGTTCAGCGCCCAGAAGTCGCCCCCGACGACGCGGGGGCCGGTGCTCCGGGTGCCCTCCAGGACCGCCAGACGGCGTTCGAGCTCAGCGACGCGTTGTTCCAGGTCCATTTCTCAGAGATTACGGAACTACGTAATTACATGCAAGGGTGGGAGGCGCAACCTCCGTCCGGACACGGCGAAGCCCCCGCCCGGTGGACCGGGCGGGGGCTTCCCTGCGGTGCCTACTTCAGCAGCGCCGGGATCGTGCCCTCGTGCGCCTCGCGCAGCTCGGACAGGGGCAGGGCGAACTCGCCCTGGACGTCCACGGTGTCGCCGTCGACGACGCCGATGCGGGTGGCCGGCAGGCCCCGCGCACCGCACATGTCGTTGAAGCGGACCTCTTCCGAGCGCGGTACGGCCACGACCGCGCGGCCCGCCGACTCCGAGAAGAGGAAGGTGAAGGCGTCCAGACCGTCCGGGACGATCAGACGGGCGCCCTTGCCGCCGAGCAGGGCCGACTCGACGACCGCCTGGATCAGACCGCCGTCGGACAAGTCGTGCGCGGAGTCGATCATGCCGTCGCGGGACGCGGAGATCAGGATCTCGGCCAGCAGCCGCTCCCGCTCCAGGTCGACCTTGGGCGGCAGGCCGCCGAGGTGGTCGTGGATCACCTGGGACCAGGCCGAGCCGCCGAACTCCTCGCGGGTGTCGCCGAGGAGGTAGAGCAGCTGGCCCTCCTCCTGGAAGGCGACCGGGGTGCGGCGGGCGACGTCGTCGATGACGCCCAGGACCGCGACGACCGGGGTCGGGTGGATGGCGGCCTCGCCCGTCTGGTTGTAGAGCGAGACGTTGCCGCCGGTCACGGGCGTGCCGAGCTGCTGGCAGGCGTCCGCCAGACCGCGCACGGCCTCCGCGAACTGCCACATCACCGCCGGGTCCTCGGGCGAGCCGAAGTTCAGGCAGTCGGAGACGGCCAGCGGCCTGGCGCCGGTGGTGGCGACGTTGCGGTACGCCTCCGCCAGGGCCAGCTGGGCGCCGTGGTACGGGTCGAGCTTGGCGTACCGGCCGTTGCCGTCCGTGGCGATGGCCACACCGAGGCCGGTCTCCTCGTCGATCCGGATCATGCCGGAGTCCTCGGGCTGGGCGAGGACGGTATTGCCCTGCACGAAGTGGTCGTACTGGCTGGTGATCCAGGACTTGGAGGCCTGGTTCGGGGAGGCGACCAGCTTCAGGACCTGGTCCCTCAGCTCCTCGGAGGTCACCGGGCGCGGCAGCTTGTTCGCGTCGTCCGCCTGGAGGGCGTCCTGCCAGTCGGGACGGGCGTACGGGCGCTCGTAGACCGGGCCCTCGTGCGCGACCGTGCGCGGGTCGACGTCGACGATCTTGCCGCCGTGCCAGTAGATCTCCAGGCGGTCGCCGTCGGTCACCTCACCGATGACGGTGGCGATGACGTCCCACTTCTCGCAGATCTCCAGGAAGCGGTCGACCTTCCCGGGCTCGACGACCGCGCACATGCGCTCCTGCGACTCGCTCATGAGGATCTCCTCGGGCGAGAGCGTGGAGTCGCGCAGCGGGACGTCGTCCAGGGTGACGCGCATGCCGCCGGAGCCGTTGGAGGCCAGCTCGCTCGTGGCGCAGGACAGGCCGGCGGCGCCGAGGTCCTGGATGCCGACGACCAGCTTCTCGGCGAAGGCCTCCAGGGTGCACTCGATGAGGAGCTTCTCCTGGAAGGGGTCGCCGACCTGCACGGCCGGGCGCTTCGAGGGCTTGGCGTCGTCGAAGGTCTCGGAGGCCAGGATCGAGGCGCCGCCGATGCCGTCGCCGCCGGTGCGGGCCCCGTACAGGATGACCTTGTTGCCCGCGCCGGACGCCTTCGCGAGGTGGATGTCCTCGTGGCGCATGACGCCGATGGCACCGGCGTTGACCAGCGGGTTGCCCTGGTAGCAGGCGTCGAAGACGACCTCGCCGCCGATGTTGGGCAGGCCCAGGCAGTTGCCGTAGCCGCCGATGCCCGCGACGACACCCGGCAGCACGCGCTTGGTGTCGGGGTGGTCGGCCGCGCCGAAGCGCAGCGGGTCGACGACCGCGACCGGGCGGGCGCCCATCGCGATGATGTCGCGGACGATGCCGCCGACACCGGTGGCCGCGCCCTGGTAGGGCTCGACGTACGACGGGTGGTTGTGCGACTCGACCTTGAAGGTGACCGCGTAGCCCTGGCCGACGTCCACGACACCGGCGTTCTCACCGATGCCGACGAGCATCGCGTCGGACTGCGGGGCCTTCTCGCCGAACTGGCGCAGGTGCACCTTGCTGCTCTTGTACGAGCAGTGTTCGGACCACATGACCGAGTACATGGCGAGCTCGGCCCCGGTGGGCCGGCGGCCGAGGATCTCCACGACCCGCTCGTACTCGTCCTTCTTCAGGCCCAGTTCGGCCCAGGGCAGCTCGACGTCGGGGGTCGCGGCCGCGTGCTCGACCGTGTCCAGAGGCGTCCGGCTCATGCGTTGACCAGCTTCTTGAGGATCGAGGTGAAGAACGGGAGGCCGTCGGTGCGGCCGGTGCCGATCAGCGGCTCGACGGCGTGCTCGGGGTGCGGCATGAGGCCGACCACGTTGCCGGCCTCGTTGGTGACGCCGGCGATGTCCCGCTGCGAGCCGTTGGGGTTGAAGTCGAGGTACCGGAAGGCGACACGGCCCTCGGCCTCCAGCTTGTCGAGCGTGTACGTGTCGGCGACGTACTGCCCGTCGTTGTTCTTCAGCGGGATGTGGATCTCCTGGCCGGCCGAGTAGTCGGTGGTCCAGGCGGTCCCGGCGTTCTCCACCCGCAGCTTCTGGTCGCGGCAGATGAAGTGCAGGTGGTCGTTGCGCAGCATCGTGCCCGGCAGCAGGTGGGCCTCGGTGAGGATCTGGAAGCCGTTGCAGATGCCGAGGACCGGCAGACCGGCCTTCGCCTGCTCCAGCAGGGGCTCCATCACCGGCGAGAAGCGGGCGATGGCCCCGGCGCGCAGATAGTCGCCGTAGGAGAAACCACCACACAGCACCACGGCGTCGACCTGCTTGAGGTCCTTGTCCTTGTGCCACAGGGCGACCGGCTCGGCGCCCGCGACGCGGATCGCGCGCTGGGTGTCACGGTCGTCCAGGCTGCCGGGAAAAGTGACGACGCCAATACGAGCGGTCACTTCGCGGCCTCCGCGACTTCCTCGACCCGGATCGTGAAGTCCTCGATCACGGTGTTCGCGAGGAAGGACTCCGCAAGATCATGAATGCGGGCGAGGGCGGCCTCGTCGACCGGCCCGTCAACTTCCAGTTCGAAACGCTTTCCCTGGCGGACGTCCGAGATCCCGTCGAAACCCAGCCGCGGCAGTGCGCGCTGCACCGCCTGGCCCTGGGGGTCGAGGATCTCCGGCTTGAGCATGACGTCGACTACGACGCGTGCCACTGGCACTCCCGGTGTGTGGTGCTGAGCAGGTTCCTTCAGACTACCCGCACAAAATTTCTACGCGCGTTGACTTGTAGGAAACTACGTGACCGTCATCACGATCCGGCATCGACGGACCCACACACGAAATTTTCGGGAAAGATCCCGGATCGACACCCGGCACCTATTGCCTTCTGACACGCGGAAGGATTTAGTCGGGCTTCACAATGTATTGCCAGGCACTGTACAAATGAATTGGCAAAGTGCCGCATGAAGGGACCGATATTCGTGGCGCAGAAGGTCGTGGTCACTCTCTTTGACGACATCGACGGCTCGGAAGCGGCGGAAACGATCGCCTTCGGGCTGGACGGCAAGTCGTACGAGATCGACCTGAGCGAAGGCAACGCCGGAGAACTGCGGAAGGCACTCGCGCCCTACGTGGAGGCCGGCCGCAAGCGGTCCCGCTCGGGCAAGGCGTACCGGCAGACGGAGGTCGCCCCCGACCCGTCGGCCGTGCGCGCCTGGGCGCAGGCCAACAAGATGGAGGTCCCCGCGCGCGGGCGCATCCCCAAGAAGGTCTACGAGGCGTTCACCGCCGCGCAGTGACGGCCCGTCGAGCCCGGGCCGATGCCCGGTCACCCGCCCCTCGCGGCAGCCGACTTGCGCAGCACCCCTGCTGATCAGCTAGAGTCTGGAGCACGCCGAGGGGCGAGGCCGAAAGGCCCAGCTCACGGAAACATGCGGGTGTAGTTCAGTAGTAGAACATCCCCCTTCCAGGGGGAAGGCGCAGTGTGCGATTCCTGTCACCCGCTCTGCATCGCCGTACCGGCCACTGTTGTGGATCAGGTAGGCTGGTGCCGCACCGGTCAGTGAGAGCTGATCGAGAGCAATTGCGGACGTAGCTCAGTTGGTAGAGCGCAACCTTGCCAAGGTTGAGGTCGCGAGTTCGAACCTCGTCGTCCGCTCGGGAAAGAAGCCCCGGTCCATCAGGACCGGGGCTTCTTCGTGTGGGGCTCCCCGCTTCTGACATTTGTCATGCCGAGTGATGACAGCGCGCACTGCCTCCGGTCCCGCCCGGCCGGGACGCTTGACGCATGGAAACCAGCGGACACGAACACGTGATTGAGGTCACCGACCTGCGACGTGTGTACGGGGGCGGGTTCGAGGCGGTACGCGGAATCAGCTTTTCCGTCCGGCGCGGGGAGATCTTCGCGCTGCTCGGCACCAACGGCGCGGGCAAGACCTCGACCGTCGAACTCCTGGAGGGACTCGCGCAGCCCGCCGGCGGACGGGTACGGGTCCTCGGGCACGACCCCTACGCCGACCGGGCCGCCGTGCGGCCCCGCACCGGCGTGATGCTCCAGGAAGGCGGCTTCCCCTCCGAGCTCACCGTCGCCGAGACCGCCCGGATGTGGGCGGGATGCGTGAGCGGGGCCCGCCCGCCGGCCGAGGTACTGGCGCTGGTCGGCCTGGACTCCAAGGCCGGCACCCGGGTCAAACAGCTGTCCGGCGGCCAGCGGCGGCGCCTCGACCTGGCGCTCGCCCTGCTCGGCGACCCCGAGGTGCTCTTCCTCGACGAGCCCTCCACCGGCCTGGACGCCGAAGGCCGCAGGGCCACCTGGGAACTGGTGAGCGCGCTGCGCGACGGCGGGACGACCGTGCTGCTGACCACGCACTACCTGGAGGAGGCCGAGATCCTCGCCGACCGGCTCGCGATCATGCACGAGGGCCGGATCGCCACCACCGGGACCCCGGCCGAGGTGACCGCCACCGAGCCGTCGCGGATCTCCTTCGAACTGCCCGACGGCTACTTCGTCGGCGATCTGCCCCCGCTCGGCGAACTGGGCGTGACCGGCCACGAGACCGACGGCCGGACCGTCCGGCTGTCGACCCGCGAACTGCAGCGCACGGCCACCGCACTGCTGGTGTGGGCCGAGCGGAACAGGGTCGAGCTGCGCCGCCTGGACGTGCGCTCGGCCTCCCTGGAGGAGGCGTTCCTCAACATCGCCAAGAACGTCTCCGCGGAGCAGCCCGGCGGCGTGACGACGAAGGAGTACGCGGCATGAGCGCCATCCGCACGACGCCCCGCCCGGCAGCGGCGGCGACGACCCCGCTGAGCCGGATGACCGCGCTCGCCCGCGCAGAACTGACGCTCCTGGGGCGGACCCGGGGCGCGCTCGTCGCCGCGCTGTTCGTGCCGCTGGTGATGCCGGTCAGCGTGCGGTCGGCGGCGGAGGAGATGGACCTCGCCGGGGCGGGGCTGAGCATCGGCACGCTGGTGCTGCCCGCCGCGGTCGGCTTCTCCCTGCTGTTCGCCGTCTACTCGGTGCTCGTCGGCGTGTTCGTCGTCCGGCGTGAGGAGCTCGTCCTCAAGCGGCTGCGCACCGGCGAGCTGACGGACGTCGAGATCCTGGCCGGTTCCTCGCTGCCGGCCGCCCTCACCGGGCTGGCGCAGTGCCTGCTGCTGACGGCGGGCTGCGTCGCCCTGCTGGACCTGTCCGCGCCGTCGGCGCCCCATCTGGTCGTGCTCGGCCTGCTGTTGGGGCTCGTGATGTGCTCCGCCCTCGCCGCGGCCACCGCCGGCTTCACCCGGACCGGCGAGAGCGCCCAGGCCACGCCCATGCCGCTGCTGCTGGTCTCGATGATCGGCTCCGGCATGTTCTGGCCGCTGGAGCTCATGCCGGACCGCGTGGCCTCCGTCTGCGAGCTGCTGCCCCTGACGCCGGTCGTCACACTGGTGCGCGGCGGCTGGACCGGAGACCTTTCCGCGTACGAGGCACTGGGCGCTCTCGCGACCGCCGTGGCCTGGATCCTCATCGCGGTGTTTGCTGTACGGCGGTGGTTCCGCTGGGAACCGCGCCGCTGACCGAGGGGGAGTGACGGGCCGATGCGCATGCCGGGCAGGTGGTGGCGGCACAAGAGCACGCCGGAGAAGGTCGAGACGTACACGCGGTGGTCGTTCCACTTCTTCGCGGTGATGGAGTTCTTCTCCGCCGGGCTCACGTCCGTGGCCCCGCTCGGGGCGCGCCTCGGCGGTGCCGTCATGCTGGTGGTCGCCGTGCACGCCGCCCTCTGCTTCGTGACCGTGTCACGGGCGGTCGACTGGACGCGCGGGCGCAGGCCCCAGCCCACCGGACTCATGTGGACGCTGGGCGCCGCCACCGCCGCGATCGCCGCCGCCGCGCTCGCCCTCGCCGAGCACGGACCCCACCGCGAGGAGGTCGACACCGCCGCCGGTGGGGTCTTCGGGGTGATCCTGATCTTCGGTCCGGGCATCATCGCGCTCGGCGTCCGCTCGCGACGGCGCGCGTTCGGCATCTCGGGCGGTTTCGCGGCAGGCACCTTGGTGGTGGCCCTGGCCCTCGGCGCCCCCGCCCTCACGGCGCTCTTCACGGCGCTGATCGTGCTGATCGGCGGCGTGTTCATCGCCTTCACGGCCGTCTTCTCGGTGTGGCTGCTGAACGCCGTCTACGAACTCGACGAGGCTCGCGAGACCCGGACCCGGCTCGCCGTCGCCGAGGAACGGCTGAGGTTCGGGCGGGACCTGCACGACGTCATGGGGCGCAACCTCGCCGTGATCGCCCTGAAGAGCGAGCTGGCCGTGCAGCTGGCCCAGCGGGGACGCCCCGAGGCCGTGTCGCAGATGGTCGAGGTGCAGCGGCTCGCGCAGGAGTCGCAGCGGGAGGTGCGGGAGGTCGTGCGCGGCTACCGGGAGGCCGACCTCGGCGCGGAACTCGCCGGTGCGCAAGGGGTGCTGGCGGCCGCCGGCATCGACTGCACGGTCGGCGGGTCACCGGCCGCCGGCCTGCCGCCCGCGGTGCAGTCCGCCCTGGGGTGGGTGGTGCGGGAGGCCGTGACCAACGTGCTGAGGCACGGGGACGCGCGGCGGTGTGCGGTGCGACTGAGGGTGTTGGAGGGGCTGGTGGTGTTGTCCGTGGAGAACGACGGGGTGACCGAAGCGGGGGCGGAGTCCGGGTCCGGGCCGTCCGGCTCGGGACTCGCCGGGCTGCGGGAGCGGCTGGCGGTGATCGACGGGACGCTGGAGGCCGGTCCCGCGGGGCAGGGGCTGTTCCGGTTGACGGCGGAGATTCCGCTGCCGTCGCGGTCCAGCCCTTCCGGCGCTGTCCCGGCCGTTGCCGCGCGGCGCCCTGTGAGCGAGGTCTCATCATGACGGCCGTGGAGCCCGTCCGGCTGCTGCTCGCCGACGACGAACACCTCATCCGGGGGGCGCTCGCCGCCCTGCTGTCGCTGGAGGACGACCTCGTCGTCGTCGCCGAGGCCGCCACCGGCCCCGAGGCGCTGGCCATGGCCCGGGCCCACAAGCCCGACGTCGCCGTGCTGGATCTCCAGATGCCCGGGGCCGACGGTGTGAAGGTCGCCACATCCCTGCGGACCGAACTGCCCGGGTGCAAGGTGCTCATCGTCACCGGTCACGGGCGGCCCGGCCATCTGAAGCGGGCCCTGGCGGCCGGAGTGCGGGGGTTCGTGCCGAAGACCGTGAGCGCGCAGCGGCTGGCGGAGCTCATCCGGACCGTGCACGCCGGGAACCGTTACGTCGACCCGGAGTTGGCCGCCGACGCGATCGCCGCCGGGGACTCGCCGCTGACCGCGCGGGAGGCCGAGGTGCTGGAACTCGCCGCCGACGGGGCACCCGTCGCGGAGATCGCGGAGCGGGCCGCGCTGTCGCAGGGCACCGTGCGGAACTATCTGTCGTCGGCCGTGTCGAAGCTCGGTGCGGAGAACCGGCATGCGGCGGTACGGCTCGCGCGGGAGCGAGGTTGGGTATAGTGGTTCTCGCGCCACGGCGCATGCGAACGTAGCTCAGTTGGTAGAGCGCAACCTTGCCAAGGTTGAGGTCGCGAGTTCGAACCTCGTCGTTCGCTCCATCGAGAAGCCCCCCGGTTCCGGCCGGGGGGCTTCTTCGTGTCCCTAGGTCCAGCTCGTGCCGGTCAGGCGCTCGTACGCCTCGACGTACTTGGCTCGGGTGGCGTCGACGACCTGCTGGGGCAGGGCGGGCGGGGGCTGCTCGCTCTTGCGGTCCCAGCCGGACTCCGGCGAGGTCAGCCAGTCCCGGACGAACTGCTTGTCGTACGACGGCTGCGCCCGGCCCGGCTGCCACTGGCCGGCCGGCCAGAAGCGGGAGGAGTCCGCGGTGAGGACCTCGTCGGCGAGGACCAGATCGTCGCCGTCGAAGCCGAACTCGAACTTCGTGTCGGCCAGGATGATGCCCCGTTCCCGGGCGATGTCCCGGCCGCGGGAGTAGACCGCGAGGGTCGCCTGGCGCAGCCGGGCCGCGGTGTCCGCGCCGACCTGGCGGGCGACCTCCTCGTACGAGACGTTCTCGTCGTGCTCGCCGACGGCGGCCTTGGTGGCCGGGGTGAAGATCGGGGCGGGCAGTTCACTGCCGTCGGTCAGGCCTTCCGGCAGGGCGAGGCCGCAGACCGTGCGCGTCTCGTTGTACTCGGCGAGGCCCGAGCCGGTGAGGTAGCCACGGGCCACGCACTCCACGGGGACCATCTGCAGCGACTTGCAGACCAGCGTGCGGCCCGCCCAGTCGGCGGGGGCGCCGTCGGGCAGATCCGTGCTCAGGACGTGGTTCGGGACCAGGTCGGCGAGCCGCTCGAACCACCACAGCGAGAGCTGCGTGAGGATCCGGCCCTTGTCGGGGATCTCGGTCGGCAGCACCCAGTCGTAGGCGGAGATGCGGTCGCTGGCGACCATCACGAGGTCGCCCGCCTCGTTCCGGTACAGCTCGCGCACCTTGCCGGTGTGCAGATGCACCAGACCCGGAACCTGGATCGGCTCGGGCTTTTCGACGAATCCGGACACGGTTCCTCCCCGTGGTTCTGTCCAAGTGGCTCGATTCTCCCGTATACGAGCCCGCTCCCGGACATGGGGTCAGTCGCGTTTGCAGATGCGGTCCAGCAGATTCGCGGTGGCGCGCTGGATACGCGTGTCGACGTGGCCGGGGCGGTCCAGGGCCGGGGACCAGGCGAACGTTCCTGCTGCGAAGACCCAGGCCCCGGAGGGCGCGCGGTACAGGGACGTCTCCTGGTGGCGGAGCGTGCCCTCCCTGTCGGTGTACGGGGAGTGCGCGAGCAGGATCCGCTCCTCGTGCCCGGGCAGCGCGGTGCGCGGGAAGTAGCGGTCGGCCTCGCCCGCCACCAGGTTCTCGATCTCGTCGCCCTCGTGCGCCCCCGTGGCCTCCCACAGCCAGTGCCCGGCGTTGCGCACGATCAGCGGGTGCGGCTCGGGGACGGGCCCGGCGTACTGGATGCCCAGGAGCTGCTGTTCCGCCCGGTCGATCTCCCGCCACAGCACCGGCTTGCCCGGACCCCTGCGCTTGCGGCAGGTCAGCAGCCGGTCGGGAACGCCGGAGGGGGACGGGCCGAGCTCCACCTGCCAGTACATGGAGTTGGCGGAGAGGAAGACCAGCGAGGTGCCGGCGTCGCGGCCGAGCTCCACGGCTTTGCGCATGGCGGCCGACCAGTACTCGTCGTGGCCCGGGAAGACCAGGCCTCGGTAGCGGGCGGGGTCGACGCGGCCCGCGTGCAGGTCACTGGCCGTGGCGTAGGCGACGTCGTAGCCGTAGCGCTCGGCCCAGCGGATGACGTCGTAGGCGTGACCGACGTGGAGCGGGAGGCCCGCGCCCGCGTAGGGGCGGTCGAACGACACCGTCGTGGCCGCGTCGGACTCGCCCAGCAGCCGGCCCTCGTCGTCCCACGCGTGGTAGAGGCTGGCGCCCGTGCGGCCGTCCTCCGGGTAGAGGTTGTACGCCTGCCAGGTGACGTCGGGCAGCACGAGCAGCAGGTCGGCGGGCTGGTCGTGGCGGACCGTGAACGGGACGTGGGAGCGGTAGCCGTCGGCGGTGGTGAGGACGGCGACGTACGCGCCGATGTTCCAGTACGAGGGGACCTGCAGCCGCCAGGACAGCCACCAGTGGTGGCAGGAGACCGTACGGTCCGCGGCGAGCGGCGCGGGCTGGACGATGCCGGACAGCCGCGGGCTGGTGGTGATCTTCGCGGCGCCGTCACCGCCGTAATGGCCGATGCGGTAGATGTCGACGGCGAACTGCTGCGGCGGGTCCACCGTGATGTGGAAGTCGATGGCCTCACCGGGCGCCACCGCGCCGGTGGAGGTGAAGCCCTTGATCTGACGGTGCACGTCGTCGGCCGCGCGGGGGCCGCCCGACCGGCTGCCCTTCTTCGACGGGTGGGGGGCGTCCTGGTCCACGTACCAGGGGACGACCTGGCCCGAGTCGTCGAAGTACGTCACGTTGCCGCGCAGCCACGGAACGGGGCCCTGTCCGAAGGGGTCCGTCACGGCGTGCGCCAGCGCCCCCGACTCCCAGCGGCGGATCTGCTCCGAACCCATGGTCGTCTCCCCTCCCCATCGCCCCCGTGGTGATGCCTGCCGGTGTGGTGATGCCTGCTGGTGTGGTGCATGCGACGCGTTCACGCCTATGTGTTTGTCGTATGTCGCACGCGCTTGCCATGCACGCGAACGGTCCAAGCACATCACATAACGCGCGCAGTTCGTCACTGTTCGTTTTGAATTGGCCAGAACCGGAAGTGGGTGCTCCGGTGGGTCAGCCGAGGCGGACCGGCTTCTCCGGGCGTATGCCGAGCTGGGACAGCCAGATCCGCAGCGACGTGGCGTCGCCGTCCTCGATGAGCGACAGGACCATGGGTGCCAGATCGGCCGTGCGCTCGCCGTCGACGAGGAGGGTCGGGCCGTCCAGCCAGTCCAGGCCGGGCGTGGCACCGGCGGTGTCCATCGCGGCGCAGCAGACCATCGCCGTGAGGTGGTCCGCGAGCAGCTCCCTGGCGGTGCGCGGGGGCTGGAGCGGGAAGAGGGGGAGCGCCCGGTCGTCCCAGAGGGCCGTGGGATCGGGGGCGGGGGCCGGAGCGGTGGCGGAGGGTTGTGAGGCCGGTGAGGGGTTCGCCGGGGTGGGGGCGGCCTCCTCCCGGGCCAGTTCGGCGCTGAGCCGGGCCGCGAGCGTGGCGCTGGGGGCCGTCGTACCGGAGAGGTCTTCGTCGTCGAGGGCGTCCGGGGTGTCCGTGTCCGGTCCGGAAGCGGGCGGGTGCGCCGCGGGGGCAGCGGGTGGGCGGTCCGCTGAGGGGTTTCCGGCTCCGGCGTGGGTTCGGGGCTCGGTCGTGTCCACGGAGGTCGCGGCCGTGAGGTGGTCGAGGACACGGGAGAGGGTCGGGGCGTCGGTGGCGGCGGTCGTGGGGCCCGGGGCGGGGCGGACGCCCATCGCGTCCAGGACGCGGTGGAGGCGGGCCGCGTCCAGGCGCCACTTGCGGTCCACGACCTCTTCCGGATACTCGCTCCAGTCCACCGGCGACCAGTCGGGCCCGGGTCCGGCGGGGCCGCCGTGGAAGAGGCGGGCGGCGAGCAGGGACGCGGCCTCGTCGACCGCGCCGGGCTCCTCCAGCAGGTCGCAGGCCGGCCGCTCGCCCAGCCGGGACGCGAACCCCTCGGCCAGGCGGTCGCGCCGGGACAGCTCCGTGAGCGCCGCGACCACACCGGCGTCCAGCCGGGACGGCCAGCGGCCCATCCGCCAGGCGGGCAGCGCCACCCGGGTCAGCAGCCGGTCCCAGCCCGCGTAGGCCAGACCCACCTGTTCCTGGGCGACGATCCGCAGCCCGTAATCCACAGCCTGTGCACGCTCCGCGGCCGCGGCCGCCACGCCCCGCTCCATCTCGGCGGCGTGGATCCGGCAGCTGCGCAGCAGAAGCCGGGCGACCCGGCCGACCCCGGCGAGCACCCACCGCGACACCGGATCGCGGCGGGGCTCCGACGCCACGGCCACCGCCGCGTCCAGGCCCTGGACGAAGCGCCGGGCGGCGGCTATGTCCGGATGGGCCGAGGGGCCCGTGCCGGCGATGACCGGGGCGAGGACCGCGCGCAGCTCGCCGACCCGCATCCACCACAGGAACGGGGAGCCGATGACGAGGACCGGCGCGACGGGCTGCCTGCGTTGTGCCTGCTTGCCCGACCCCGCTATGTCGTGGTGCTCCTCGGCCGGGGGCCGTGCGTGGGACCGGTGGGTGCGGTCCTCCAGCCAGCTGTCGCAGTCCGGGGTGAGCGCTATCGCGGACGGCGCGGGGACGTCCAGGCGGTCGGCCAGGTCGCGCACCATCCGGTACAGGTCGGGGGCCGCCTCCTCGGCGACCGGGACGGTCGGGCTCACGGCGGGCCGGGCCCGGGCGACGACCAGGGCGATCCCGGCGGCGGCGAGCAGCACGAGGGCGGCGGCCGGCGTCAGAACCGCCCGGGCCGTGTCCCAACCCGGACCCCGGAGGCGGTCACCGGCGGCGCCGGCGAGCAGGATCACGGCGACGGCGGCCGGCAGCAGGGCGACAGCCAGGGCACGACTGCGGATGCGCAGCACGGCCAGTGCTCGTGCCCGCGCGATCTGCGCGCCTGCTTCCACACCCATTCCGGTCACGACCGACCTCACCCCCTCCCCGTTGACCCGACGCTTCCCTTGCTCACTCCCCCACTGTGGCACCCGTCCCCGACATCGCAATGCCGGTGGGCCAAGTGCCGGAACGCTTGCGCCGCACCTTAGTTGGGGCTCCACCCCCCGTCAGCCGGATAGGGCATCGGTCACTCGATGGAATGGCTTTGGGGAGAGGTGGATGACGATCGGCGAGCATCGCGCCCCCGCCTCCCGCACATGTCAGGCCCCGGATCCTGAGACGGATCCGGGGCCTGCGGGGTTCATCGGCGGCGGGGTGATTTCCCGCCGCGGGTGGAGGCCGGCGGCGGCGCGTGGGGGTCGGCTCACGCCTGAGCGCCGACGGCACGTGAGGGCCGGTTACGCGCCTGCCGCCTTCGCCGCGATGTCCGTGCGGTGCTGGGAGCCGTCGAGGCGGATGCGGCCGACGGCCGTGTAGGCGCGGTCGCGGGCCTCGGTCAGGTCCTTGCCGGTGGCGGTCACGGACAGGACGCGGCCGCCCGCGCTGACGACGGCGTCCCCCTCCTGGCGGGTGCCGGCGTGCAGCACATACGCGTGCGGGGCGTCCTGCGCGGCGACCTCGTCCAGACCGGTGATCGGGTCACCGGTGCGCGGCGTGCCGGGGTAGTTGTGCGAGGCGACGACCACGGTCACGGCCGCGTCCTCGCTCCAGCGCAGCGGCTCCAGGTGGGCGAGGTTGCCGGTGGCCGCGGCCATCAGCAGACCGGCCAGCGGCGTCTTCAGCCGGGCCAGGACGACCTGCGTCTCGGGGTCTCCGAACCGGGCGTTGAACTCGATCACGCGGACACCCCGGGAGGTGATCGCGAGACCGGCGTAGAGCAGACCGGAGAACGGCGTGCCGCGCCGGTGCATCTCGTCCACGGTCGGCTGCAGCACGGTCTGCAGCACCTCGTCGACCAGCTTCGGGTCGGCCCACGGCAGCGGGGAGTACGCGCCCATGCCGCCGGTATTGGGGCCCTCGTCGCCGTCCAGCGCGCGCTTGAAGTCCTGGGCGGGCTGGAGCGGTACGACCGTCTCACCGTCGGTGACGGCGAACAGGGACACCTCGGGGCCGTCGAGGTACTCCTCGATGACCACGCGCTCGCAGGCCGCCGCGTGGGCCCGGGCCGCTTCGAGGTCGTCGGTGACGACGACACCCTTGCCCGCGGCGAGCCCGTCGTCCTTCACGACGTACGGCGCGCCGAAGGCGTCCAGGGCCGTGTCGACCTCGTCCGGCGTGGTGCAGACGTACGACCGGGCCGTGGGCACCTCGGCCGCCGCCATGACGTCCTTCGCGAAGGCCTTGGAGCCCTCGAGCTGCGCGGCCTGGCCGGACGGGCCGAAGACCGGGATGCCCGCGTCGCGCACGGCGTCGGCGACACCGGCGACCAGCGGGGCCTCCGGGCCGACGACCACGAGTTCGGCGCCGAGACGGGTGGCCAGCGCGGTGACGGCGGCGCCGTCCAGGGCGTCGACCTGGTGCAGCTCGGCGACCTCGGCGATGCCGGCGTTGCCGGGGGCGCAGTGCAGCGCCGTGACGTCGGGGTCGTGGGACAGGGAGTGGCACAGGGCGTGTTCGCGGGCGCCACTGCCGATGACGAGGACCTTCACGGGGGTCAGCCTAACGGGAGCCGCCGGGTTCTCCTTGTGCGGGCTGCCGAAGGGAGGACGGATCTTGAGCTGGAGGTTCCTCCAAGAGGGCCCGGCTTCCCCGCTCTACTCGTTCGTGAACTCCTCGACCACCGTCGCCCCCAGCTCCCGGACGATCAGCTCCTGGCCGGAGAGAGCCGACTCGTCGAGGTCGGGGTCGTCGTCCTCGGGGGTGTCCTCCTCGACGGAGACGTGGCGCCGCTGCGGGGCGGACGGCTGGGGAACGGAGGCGGCGGTCGGCGGGGAAGCCGGAGTGGAGGTCGAGGCGGAGCCGGAGCTGCTCGACTGCTGGGCGGGAGGAGCCGAGGACGCCGACGCGGTGGGGGCGGGGCGCTGGGCCGTCGCCGTACCGCCGCTCGCGTTGTAGCCGCCGCCGGAGTTGTAGCCTCCACCGCCGGCGCCGGGGTTGTAGCCACCGCCGGTACTCTGGCCGCCGCCGGTGTGGGGGACACCACCCCCGCCGAAGCCCGAGGGGCCGCCCGGCGCGGGAGGCGCGGAGCCGCCCGACGGGTCGACGATCGCCTCGATCTTCCACTGGACGTTGAACTGCTCGCCCAGCGCCTGCCGCAGCACGTCCTCGCTGCCACTGCTCAGGAAGTTGTCCCGCGCGCCCGCGTTGACGAAGCCGAGCTGCAGGGTCGTGCCGTCGAAGCCTGCCACCTGGGCGTTCTGGCTGAGCAGGATCCAGGTGAAGCGCCGGCGGTTCTTGACCGCGTCCAAGATGTTCGGCCAGAGCATCCTGGGGTCGAGACCGCCACCGCCCGTGGGAGCGGGGGCGGGAGCCGGGGCCGGGGCCGGGGTGGTCCGGGGCGGAGTGTGGGGCGGGGACGCCGGTGGGTTGTCGGGTCCGGGGGCGGGCGCCGGAGGGGTGTTCGAGGCCGGGGCACCCGAGGCTGCGGTGGGCCAGCCGCCGGGGCGACGGGCGCCGCTTCCTGCGGAGGCGGCGGTGGGCCAGGCGCCGGGGGCGGACGGGGCCTGGGCCGGGGACGGCTGGGCGGGTCCGGCGGGAGCGGGAGTGGATGCGGCCGGGACTTCAGCGGGGGTCGCGGCGGTGCCCGGCCCCTCGGGGGCGGAGGGTCCGCCCTGGGCACCTGCTGCCGGAGCAGGAGACGCGGGAGAGCCGTGGGGCGTCGGAGGAGCGCCCTGGCCCGCCGACGCGGGAGCGGGGCCGGGCGCAGCCGCCGCATGGCCGCCTCCGCCCGCACCGCTGCCGCCGTTGCCCGGTGCTCCGGAGGCACGGACCGCCGCGCGGGCCGCGGCCGGGCCGCCGCCCGGCGGCACCGGTACGCCACCGCCCGCCCGGGACTGGGCTGGGCCGCCCGCCTGGCCCGGTGCGTCCGCCGCACCCGCGTGGCCCTCCGGCCCGGGTACGTATCCCATGGCGGGCATGCCGGCGGGCCCCGCGGAGAAGTTCACACCGCGCTCGATCCGGTCCAGGCGGGCCATCACGGAGCGCTCGTCTCCGTAGGCGGCGGGCAGCAGGACGCGGGCGCAGATCAGTTCGAGCTGGAGGCGGGGCGAGTTGGCGCCGCGCATCTCGGTCAGGCCCTCGTTGACGAGGTCGGCCGCGCGGCTCAGCTCGGCGGGGCCGAAGGTGCCGGCCTGGGCCTGCATGCGCTCGATCACATCGGCGGGGGCGTCGATGAGCCCCTTCTCCGCCGCGTCCGGCACGGCGGAGAGGATCACCAGGTCGCGCAGCCGCTCCAACAGGTCGGCGACGAAACGGCGCGGGTCGTTCCCGCCCTCGATCACACGGTCCACGACCTCGAAGGCCGCGGCACCGTCGCCGGTGGCGAAGGCCTCGACGACGGAGTCGAGGAGGGAGCCGTCGGTGTACCCGAGCAGGGAGGTGGCCATGGCGTACGTCACACCGTCGGCCGCGGCGCCCGCGAGGAGCTGGTCCATGACGGACATGGAGTCACGCACGGACCCGCCGCCCGCCCGCACGACGAGCGGGAGCACACCGTCCTCGACGGGGATGGTCTCCTTCTGGCAGACCTGCCCGAGGTACTCCCGGAGAGTGCCGGGGGGCACGAGCCGGAAGGGGTAGTGGTGGGTCCGTGACCGGATCGTCCCGATGACCTTCTCGGGCTCGGTGGTCGCGAAGATGAACTTGAGGTGCTCCGGCGGCTCCTCGACGACCTTCAGCAGCGCGTTGAAACCGGCCGACGTGACCATGTGGGCCTCGTCGATGATGTAGATCTTGTACCGGCTGCGGGCCGGACCGAAGAAGGCCTTCTCACGCAGGTCACGGGCGTCGTCCACGCCACCGTGGGAAGCGGCGTCGATCTCGATGACGTCGATGGAACCGGGGCCGTTGCGGGCGAGGTCCTGACAGGACTGGCACTCGCCGCACGGCGTGGGCGTGGGCCCCTGCTCGCAGTTCAGACACCGGGCCAGGATCCGCGCGCTGGTCGTCTTGCCACAGCCGCGCGGCCCGCTGAACAGGTACGCGTGGTTGACCCGGTTGTTCCGCAGCGCCTGCTGCAGCGGGTCGGTGACATGCTCCTGCCCGATGACCTCGGCGAAGGTCTCGGGGCGGTAGCGGCGGTACAGAGCGAGAGACGACACGCATACGAGGTTATAGGCGCCCACTGACATCGGGACCGGCCCTGGCCCGGCCCGGCAGATCCGCCCTGGTACATGCGTCCGGCAGAGACCCTCGGCATCCTCGCGTGACATCCGCCCGGCAGACGCCCTCGGCACCCCCGCGGGACATCCGCCCGGGAGATCGGTCCGGGAACGCAGACGCCCCCCACGCACCCGCCAGAGCCAACCTACCCTTGCTGCCTTCCGGCCCTGGGGGAGTTCAGTCAGATAGCGCCGCGTGAGGGGCTGCGCCAAGGCTACCTGATGTCCGGGCCGGGGAACGAGTTCGCGAGCACTCCTCTCGGTCATGTAATGTTTCCGGCGGAGGATTCGCCTAGAGGCCTAGGGCGCACGCTTGGAAAGCGTGTTGGGGGCAACCCCTCACGAGTTCGAATCTCGTATCCTCCGCAGCCGCTGACCAGCGGATATGAGGGCCCCGACCAGATCTTGGTCGGGGCCCTTGTCGTGCCGTGGTCTCAGTTTTGGTCTCAGTTGCCGTGATCGGATCGGTGCGGACCTGGGCGGACGGCCTGTATCCGCCGGTGTCTCTGACGCGTCCCCGTGCTGGGCGCCGCTCTGAATGTCCTCCCACGGCTCCCCCCGGCAGCCACAGCGGTCGAGTAGCCCCGCTCCGTAGTGCGGCCTCGTCGCGCACACCGGGCGCCTACCTCTGCAGGCCCCAAGTGCCCTTCATGCGGGGCTGGCCACCATCGCCCGGGCTGCAACCAAAAACACTGATCGTACTGCTGGGTAGCAGCTTCAGGCGGCATGTCTCTCGAACGGGGAGGGACGCCTGGCCCGACCGCCGGCGCGGCGACTAGGAAAGCAGGCAGACCCACTTGCTGGCAGCCAACGTTTCCCAGCAAGGCACTCGACCCGTGCTCCCGAAGGAGGGAACGATCATGACCGTCGTCATCCCCGAGGCATCAACGGTGACGCCGCCCCCAGACGGACGGTGCATCACCACCGCTCCCACAGCTCTCGCCTCCGGACCCGCCCCAGTCTCCGGGCAGCAACTCCGCACCATGAACGATTCGTATTGCGGCGTCACGACCCTGTTGGTCGAGGCCGGGATCGGCTTACACAAGCTCCTCAAACGCGATGGCGGCTCGGACCTCAAGCTCGCTTACATGCTTCTCCAAGAGTTCGTGATCCGGCCCGTGGACGAACGCGCATCGGATGAGGCCGAGGACGAGGCGATCGCGTGAACACCACCGACATCGACCTCGACACGCTTCCTCCGGACACCCTCGTCGCCGAGAACGGCCGGATCACCCCGATCGGGGAGCTGATCATTGCGAAAACGGCCCAGGAACTGGCCGACGTCTGCCGCCAGGCTAACGACCCTCAGGCCGCCCTCCAGATGGTCCTGGAACTCATCCCCAAGCACATGGCGGAGATCGCCAGCCGGCGCACCAACGTCGCCCCCAGCCCGCTGCGCGCCGCCCTCACCGGCCTTGTCGGGTGCGAGTGTCTGGAGCGACGCCCCGGCCGCGACCCACTGACCGGCGATCGGATGGATGGCCAGCCAGACACCGACGACACCTGGTCCGACCGCCTGCCGTGCACCCAGCAGCATGGCCACAGCGGCAACCACCGTGACGCCCTTGGGCGGAACTGGCGACGAGCGGAGATTTCGGCATGACGATCCTCACTCGTGAGCGCCTCTTTCCTGTGTCGCTCCACGTGCGCCAGGGGGATGCCCAGCAGGCGAAGGCCGTCATGCTGCACCGGGACGGGGACCGCTTCATCGCCGCCTACGACCCCCAGCGGGCCTCTCTCGACACGGCAGCCGTGCTCACCCGGGCCCTCCTCTCCTCCGAGCGCATCACCATCTCCGAGGTAATCCTCGAAGGCCACGACCCTGACCTGACGGCCTTGTACCGTGCTGCCTCGAAGCTGCTCCTAGACGTAGAGTTCGCCAGTGGGCCTCGGGTCACGGAACCCGCGGTGAGGGTGCTCAGCCAGGACCCGATGCAGGCGACGTACTTCATCCCCGAGGACTGGGACCTGTCCGACGCCCTCGACAGGCTGCCCGCCGCGTTCGCCGACGCCCGGCCGGAGGTGGCCCGACACATCAAGCGGATCGAGCAGGCGAAGAAGGACTCTGGCGGAAAGATCGACCATGCCCTCGACGTGATTGCCGTGCTGGTTCTGGAGACCGACGATCCGGTCGGCGTCTGGGACGAAGTGCTGCAGCTACTCCACCAGGTCCGCGCCGAACGGACGACGTCCACCGCCCCGGCCACTGCGGCCTGAACTTCCATGCAGACGGCCCGGAACCGACGGTTCCACCACTGGTTCCGGGCCGCAAGGCCATGCGGCTCGTACAGCCGGGCGCACCTACGAGGCGGCCGGGCCTCATTCACCAACGGGGGCGGCAATCCGACCGATCGTGTCCGTGGCCTCTGCCATGCTTGGCCCACACCACCGGTAGTGAGAGAGCAGGGCCGAGTTGAGCATCCTGGGTAACTTCGTCTGGTCGATCGCTGATCAATTGCGAGGCGTCTACAGGCCGCACCAGTACGGCGGCATCATCCTCCCCTTCACGATCCTGCGACGCTTGGACTGCCTGCTCGAGCCCACCCGCGACGATGTCCGCGCCCTGTCCGAGAGGTTCGACGGTGGCGCCTTGGACGTCCAGGTCAAGCGCAAGACCGGCCTGACCTTCTACAACACCTCGCAGTACGACTTCGCCCGGCTGCTTGAGGACCCCGAGGGCCTGCGCGCCAACCTGATCGACTACATCTCGCACTTCTCCGGCAACATCGATGTCTTCGAGCGCTTCGGCTTTGAAGCCGAGATCAACAGGCTCGAAGAGAAGAATCGGCTATACCTCATCGTCGCGAGGTTCGCAGAGGTCGATCTGCACCCGGACACCGTCCCGAACGCGGCGATGGGTGACCTGTACGAGCACCTGATCTACAAGTTCGCGGAAGCCTCCAACGAGGAGGCCGGCGAGCACTACACACCACGCGACGCCATCCGTCTCATGGTCGACCTGTTGTTCGCGGAGGAAAACGAGGCCCTACTGGAGCCCGGCACCATCCGCACGATCTACGACCCCACCGCCGGCACGGGCGGCATGCTCTCAGTGGCCGAAGAGCGCCTACTGGAGCGCAACAAGCAGGCACGCCTGCGCCTGTACGGGCAGGAGATCAACGACCTGTCCTACGCAATCTGCAAGTCCGACATGATCGGCAAAGGGCAGGATGTCGGCAACATCCGGCTCGGAGACACCCTGGCCGACGACAAGTTCTTCGACAAGACCTTCGACTTCTGCATGTCCAACCCGCCCTACGGAGTGGATTGGAAGGCTTCGGAAGCTGCCGTCAAGGAAGAGCGCAAGAAGGACGGCCCCAGCGGCCGCTTCGGCCCTGGCCTGCCGCCAGTCTCGGACGGCCAGATGCTCTTCCTGACGCACCTGGCCCACAAGATGCGCCCCGCGCATGAGGGCGGGGGCCGCGCCGGCATCGTCTTGAACGGCTCCCCGCTGTTCACCGGCGCCCCTGAGTCCGGCCCGTCGGAGATCCGCCGGTGGCTGTTGGAGAACGACCTAGTGGACGCAATCATCGCGTTGCCCACCGACATGTTCTTCAACACCCCCATCGCCACATACATCTGGCTGCTGGACAATTCCAAACGCAGCGAACGGCGAGGCAAGGTTCAGCTGATCGACGCGACCAGCATGTGGACCAAGATGCGGAAGGGAATGGGCTCCAAGCGCAAGGAGATCGACCCGGCTGCACGCGAGCGGATCGTGAAGTTGTACGACGCCTTCACCGAGACAGAGCACTCCAAGATCCTGAAGAACTCCGACTTCGGATACTGGACGATCACCGTCGAGCGCCCTCTGCGGCTGAACTTCTCCGCCTCCCGAGCGGCCAAGCTGGATGACAAGGGGCTAGCTAAGGCATTCGGCAAGGGGACCGACCCTGCGCCGTTCCTGGCCGTGCTGGCGGACATGGGCGAGCAGACATACCTGAGCCAGGAGAAATTCGTCGAGGCAGTCCGCGAGCAGTTCGCGGCGGCCGGGCTGAAGATGACCCCTGCCCAGTATCGCCACCTCGCCATAGCACTCGGTGAACCTGACGACTCAGCGGAGGCTGTCACAGACACCAAGGGCAACTTCGAGCCGGACAGCGCCAAGCGGGACACGGAGAACGTTCCGTTCACCTACGGCGGTAACACGCTCGGCAATGCAGGCATGATCCAGACGGTCAAGGCGTACTTCGACACCGAGGTGGCCCCGCACGTGCCGGATGCCTGGATCGACACGAAGAAGACGAAGGTCGGCTACGAGATCCCGTTCGCCCGACTTTTCTACACGTACACCCCGCCGCGCCCGCTGGCAGAAATTGACCGAGCCCTGGAAGCCCAGATCGCCAAGATCATGGGGCTACTGCGGGAGGTCGAGGCATGACCGCGACGCAGGGCATCCGGTTGAAGTACCTGTACTCCCCTTCGGGAGAGGCCAATCACCCTAACGAAGAAGTCCTCTCGGTGTACCGAGATCACGGAGTGATCCCCAAGTCATCTCGGTCCGACAACTTCAACAAGACCCCTGAGAACGTTGAGCGCTATCTCCTCGTCCGGCCCGGTGACCTCGTCGTCAACAGGATGAAGGCTTGGCAGGGATCCCTTGGCGTCTCGGACTACCGCGGGATCGTCAGCGGAGACTACGAAGTCCTCCGCCCCATTTCAGACTCTGTTTCCGGCCGGTACATGCACTACGCGCTCCGATCACGCCACATGGTCGGGGAGTACAGGGTTCGTTCGACCGGGATCAGGCCCTCCCAGTGGCGGCTTTACTGGGACAAGATGGGCGACATCCGTATCACCCTTCCCCCTCTGGAGGGACAAGAGCGGATCGCCGACTACCTCGATCATGAAACCGCACAGATTGACACCTTGATCACCGAGCAACTGCGGCTCGTCGAGATGCTCCGGGAGCGACGCCAGGCGGTGATCGACCACGCATTCGCCACACTCCCAGGAGAGCGGATCCAACTCCGAAGGTTTATCAGGTTTCTGACTAGTGGATCACGCGGATGGGGTGAGTACTACGCAGATTCTGGTGACGTGTTCGTCCGGATTGGAAATCTGCCGAGAGGCTCCCTTTCTCTGGGCGGCGAGGTGCAGCATGTAAACCTTCCCCCAACCGTCCATGAGGGGCAGCGCACGAAACTGAGGATAGGCGATCTCCTATTTTCGATCACTGCCTATATTGGCTCGGTCGCAGTTGTTGATCAGGAATGGGCCGACTCCTACGTCAGCCAGCATGTCGCCCTCTGTCGGATCAACCAATCCGTCCTGGACCCTCACTTCACTGGTTACTTCATGCTCACCACCGAAGGGCAGGACCAGCTCTCCGAAGGCGCGTTCGGTGGAACCAAGGTTCAACTTGCGCTTGACGATATCCGAGCGCTCCGCATCCCTGTGCCTACTCGGGAAGTGCAGCGACAGATCGCCGAGCACCTTGATCGAGAGACTTCCCGGATCGACACCCTTATCGCCGAGTCCGAGCGGCTGGTCGAACTCTCTCAGGAGCGGCGCGCTGCCCTCATCACTGCGGCCGTGACCGGACAGATCGACATCAGTCAGGAGAGCTGATGAGCCAACACAGCGAGGCCAAGTTCGAGGAGGAGCTGTGCGAGTACCTGGCCGCACATGGTTGGCTGTACTCCACGAACGACACCGGCTATGACCGTGAGCGTGCGCTGTTCCCAGCGGACTTCTTCGAATGGCTGAAGAAGACGCAGCCCGACGAGCTGGCCAAGGTCGTCAAGGCGGGAGCTGCGGACGAGACCAAGCAACGTGATCAGCTGCTCGACCGGCTGGTGAAGTTACTGGCCATCGACATGGAAAACGGTGGCGGCACGCTCAATGTGCTGCGTCACGGATTCAAGCACCTTTCGGCCAAGTTCCGCATGTGCCAGTTCAAGCCCGAATCGACTCTGAACGCTAAGACTGTGGCGGACTACGAGAAGGTCCGCCTACGCGTGATGCGGCAGGTCCATTTCTCGACGGCTGACCAGCGAAGCGTGGACTTGGTGTTCTTCATCAACGGGCTACCGGTGGCCACGGCCGAGCTTAAGACTGACTTCACGCAGACGGTCGAGGACGCCAAGCAGCAGTACAAGACCAGCCGGCAGCCGAAGGACCCAGGCAGCAAACACATCCAGCCGCTGCTCACCGCCGGGCGTGGCGCGCTGGTGCACTTCGCGGTCTCCAATGACGAGGTCTGGATGACCACGAAGCTGGCCGGAGAGAAAACGTTCTTCCTGCCGTTCAACCGAGGCACCGAAGACGGTGGGGCCGGCAACCCACTCAACCCGCATGGGTCGCCGTCGTCCTACCTGTGGGAGCGGGTGCTGCAGCGGGATGCGTGGCTGAACATCTTCGGCCGGTTCATGTACATCAAGCACGACCGGCACACCGATCCGATCTCCGGCAAGATGACGCGGTCGGCGACTCTGCGCTTTCCGCGGTTCCACCAGTGGGAGGCCGTCACCCAGGTGACCGACGCGGTCATCGAGGAGGGTGCCGGCCACCGGTACCTGGTCCAGCACTCGGCGGGCTCAGGCAAGACCGACTCGATCTCGTGGCTGGCCCACCGCCTGGCCCGCCTTCAGGTGGACAACACAAAGGTCTTCGACTCGGTCATCGTGGTCACCGACCGCACCGTGCTCGACGGGCAGTTGCAGGACGCGATCAAACAGATCGACAACGACCAGGGCATCGTGATGGCCATCGACCGAAGGGAGGCCGCCCGATCGGGCTCCTCCAAGTCGGGGATGCTGGCCAAGGCTCTTGCCGACGGCAAGCTGATCATCGTCGTCACGATCCAGACCTTCCCGTTCGCCATGGCCGAGATCCGACAGTCCAAGGGCCTGAAGGGCAAGAAGTTCGCCGTCATCGCCGACGAGGCGCACTCCTCCCAGTCCGGTCAGGTCGCCGCCAAGCTCAAGGCCATATTGACCTCCGAAGAGTTGAAGGAGATCGAGGAAGGCGGTGAGATCGACGTCGAGTCGATCCTGGCGGCCGAAGCCTCCGAGCGGGCCACCAGCGAGAACATCTCCTACTTCGCGTTCACCGCCACACCCAAGAACAAGACGTTGGAGTTGTTCGGCCGGGTACCTGATGGCAAGGATGACGTGCCTCCACAGGCGTTCCACGTGTACTCGATGAGGCAGGCCATCGAGGAGGGCTTCATCCTGGACGTCCTCCAGGGCTACCACTCTTTCAAACTGGCCTTCCAGGTCGGTCAGAACGCTGCCGCTGGCGACGCGGAGGTCGACCAGAGCGAGGCGACCAAGCAGGTCATGCGGTGGGTGAAACTCAACCCGCAGACCATCGCGCAGAAGGCCGCGATCGTCGTCGAGCACTTCCGCTCCAACGTCGCGCACCTGCTGGACGGACACGCCAAGGCAATGGTCGTAGCCGACTCCCGCAAGGGCGCCGTGCGCTTCAAACTGGCTATCGACCAGTACATAGCCAAGAAGGGCCTGGGCTACGGCACCCTGGTGGCGTTCTCCGGCAAGGTCGACGATGCCGAGTCCGGCCCGGAGGATTTCACCGAAGCCTCGATGAACCCGGGCATACACGACCTGCGCTCCGCATTCAGAGGCGACGAGTACAAGGTCATGATCGTCGCCAACAAGTTCCAGACCGGCTTCGACCAGCCGCTGCTGTGTGCCATGTACGTCGACAGACTGCTGTCGGGCGTGACGGCGGTACAGACACTTTCGCGCCTCAACCGCACCTACGTCACCCCGTCGGGCGTTCAGAAGACCTCGGCGATGACGCAGGTCGTGGACTTCGTGAACGACCCGGGCAAGATCCAGCAGGCGTTCGAGCCGTACTACACCGACGCGCATCTGGAGCAGTGCACCGACCCGAATTTGGTGCACGACCTCTCCGCCAAGCTGGACACCTTCGGGATATACACGCCGACCGAGATCGACCAGTGCGCCGAAGCGTTCGTGAGGAACAAGGGCAACAACGCCCTGACGGCCGCGGTGAACCCCGGAAAGCAGCGGTTCCAGAACCGGTACACCACCGCCCTTGCCGCGAACGGCGGCCAGGGAGACAAGGCCGCGCTGGAAGAGCTCGACATGTTCCGCAAGGACGTTGGCACGTTCGTGCGTCTGTACGACTTCATGAGCCAGATCGTCGACTACGGCGATGCGGACCTGGAGAAGCGCAGCATCTACTTGCGGCTGCTGGCCCGCAGGATCCAGCCCGACAACTTCACCGCCCCGATTGACCTGTCCGACGTCGTGTTGCAGAACGTCAAGCACATAGACAAGGGCAAGACCGACATCGTCCTGGGCGGGGAGGACATCGCGCTCAAAGGCATGACGGCCGCAGGGTCGGCAGGCAAAAAGGACCCGAAGCTGGTCGCGTTCCAGACTGTCCTGGAACGGCTCAATGATCTCTTCGGCAACGAAGACTTCACCTCCTCTCAGAAGGTGTCCTTCCTCGAGGCTCTGCTGGGCTCCCTCCTGGAGGACGCGGATCTGGTGCAGCAGGCGAAGGTCAATAGCCCGACGCAGTTCGCCGAGTCGCCAGACTTCGACGACGCCGTCACGGGTGCGGTCGCGGACAACCAGGGCGCACACAACAAGATGAGCGATTATTTCTTCACCAGTACGCCGGGTCGAACGCAACTCGTCGCCGAGATCGCCAAGTGGTTCTACGCTGTTGTTGTCGATCAAGCGGCTGAGGCCAGTGAGGCCACAGAGTCGACCCAGCGGTGACGCGGTGCCGGTCTCGTAGTCCCAGGCCGGGCAGTGCTCCGCCGACCACCCGCACAGTTTGGCGATGCCATGGCTGGCGCACCCAGCGATCGCCCGACCTGTGGTCCGGGGAATACGCCCTGTGGCTTGGGCTTGGTGTGGGAGGTGGCGAAGCCTCCCACACCAAGCCCAGCACTTCTCACCGCAGCGAGTGCGCGACGAAGGCGCTACCACTCGTCGATATCGCCGTACTTCCCTGGGTTCTTGGCACGGTCCATAGCCTGGGCGCATGCCTTCGGGAAGGCGTGCTCCACAGCCGCCTTGTCGGCGCCCCGCACCTGGGCCTCGACCTCCTGGCCTGGCCGGCGGGTGGTGTGCCAGCGCACCGGTAGGTCCGTGTAGAGGTCGGTTTCAAACTCCCAAGCTGGCGTGGACCATTGCTCGTCGCAGCCGATGTTGAGCCGTTCGCCGCCGGGCAGGAACAAGGCGTGAGCATGGTGGACGAGCCGACGGTCGGGCACCCGGTCGCGGACGGCCCGCATGCGGCTGAGGTCCTCCTGCTCCCACTTCCGCCGGTCCCATTCCTCGACCTCCGCAGAGTGGTCGGGATGGTCGGTGCCCCACTGTGAGGCCACGGTCTCGGCGTGCTCGCGGTGCGTGAACGGGATACGACGGTTGCCCAGGTGGGCGACGTACACCGTCGACTCCGTTGCCGCAGCACTCTGGCTCGGGCCAGGCACCGAACTTCCGGGTGTCGGTTGGGTCGGGCGGGGGCCCGTGCCCCACAGCAGGCCGCCGACCTTCGCCGCCGTCTGCTGTAGCACCTGGCCGGTGAGGTGCTGGTACCGGCTGCGCATCCGTGCGGACTTGCCGGGCTCCCAGCCCATGATCCTGTCGACGACCGCTTCGGGAACGCCGAGGATGAGCAGCACCGTGGCGGCGGTGTGACGGGCGTCGTGGAGGCGTCCGTCACGGACGTTCGCCGACTTCAACAGGTCCTTCCACTTGTGGAAGTCGGTGTTGGGGTTTAGCGGCTCGCCGATCGGCGAGGTGAACACGTAACCCTTCTCCTCCCACAGGTCACGGGCGAGCGTTCGTTCTCGCTCCTGTTCCTCCTTGTGCAGCCGCAGCAACTTGAGCAGCTCCTCGGGTATGCCGATAGGGCGCTTGCCGGCGCGGGTCTTGGTGTCCTTCGTCTCGCGCCGGATGCTGATCTTCTGCGGGCAGTAACCAGGCTTGCGTCCGCACTTGTCGCCGCAGCCGTGCTTGTATCGGGGCCGCAGGCGCCCTCGGCGTACGAGGATCACACCGTTTTCGAAGTCGACGTCCTCCCACTTCAGCCCGAGGGCTTCGCCTTGGCGCAGGCCGAGCGCGAGTGCGATGACCCAGCGGGCGGTGTTGCGCTGCTTGCCTGCTTCGAGGAGGAGGCGCTGGACCTCCTCGACCGTGTACGGCTCGACCTCCTCCTCTTCGAGCTTCGGGGCCTTGGCGATGGAGGCCGGGTTGATGGTGAGGTGGCGGCGGCGGACGGCCTCGTTGAGCGCGGTGCGGACCGTGCGGTGCGCCTGGTGGGCGGTGCCGGCGGCGCTGCCGCTGGCCTGCATCTTGCGGTAGAAGCGCTCCAGGTGCTCCGGCTCGAGCTTCTCCAGGCGGTGTGCGCCCAGGCCGGGAATGAGGTGGTGGTATACCGCCACGCGGTAGCCGTCGATGGTGTTCTCGGCGACGCTCGGGGCGGCGATGTTCTCCACCCAGTGGGTCAGCCAGGTCTGGACCGTCCAGGTCTGGCCAGCCTTGGGAACACCGGTGGAGTCGCGCTGCTTCTCCAGCTCGCGCACAACCTTGGTGACCTCGGCACGCGTCTTGCGGCTGACGTGGCGGCGGTCAGGGGTGCCGTCGTCCTTAACACCGACGGTGACGCGGCCGTGCCAGCGTCCGTCCTTGCCGAGGTAGATGGACGAGGCGCCGTTGGGCTGGCGGGACGTGCTGGGCTTCTTGGGCTTTGCCATGCGCGCCCGCCTCAGGCCGCGGCGTCGAAGTCCGAGGCCCGAAAACGACGGGCTAGGAACTCACCGACCGCCTCGGCGGGTATGCGGCGCAGGCTGCCGATCTTGACGGAACGTATCTCCCCGGAGGAGATGTACTCGTACAGCTTGGTGCGGCCGATGCCGATCCGGCGGGCGGCCTCGGTGACGGTGAGGGCGACCAGGGTTGTGTCGCCGGCGGTTCGCCGCTCGGCCATCAGGGTGCGCAGGGCGTCTTCGGGGACGTCCAGGAGCTGGGCTATCTGGGATATGGGCAGGGCGGGCTGCGACAAGGTGTCTCCTCCCCCGGCATTGCGGCGTCGCGGGAGCGGCAACTCCCGTCGGCCTGGCCGGTGGTGTCGTTCAGGGATGGATGGGTGATCGTCGGCGACGGGGGTCGCCGCGTAGGGGTTTTCTCGGCGTTCGTAGCGCCGTGGGTGGGGCAACGGCCGACTACTCGTCGGCGGGCGGCTGCTCCTGGTTTCGCCGGTGTGCCTGGGAAGGGTGCAGGCTTCTCATCGCGGCTCGTTCTTCGAGCCGGAGGAGTTCGTCGACCTGTCCTCTCTGCTCGGGCCCCTTGTCCCCGTAGGCGTCGAGTTCCATCTGGATCTCGTGCAGGTGCATCTGGTTCCGGTCGATCGCCGCTCGCAGTTGGCGGTACTCCCGCGTCATCTGAACGTACTCATGGGCGAGCTGGCGGATGCGGGGCGTGGCCAACTCTCCTGGCGGTCCGGTCAGGTCCTGCATGGTGATGTCGAAGACCTTGCAGAAGCCGAGCGCCTCGTCGAGGTTAACCCTGCGACGGGGTTTGCCGCTCTCGATGCGCCAGATCGCCGACTGGTTAATCGGATGGCCGACAGCGGCCATCTCCTCGGCGAGCTTCACCGTGCTCCAACCGCGGGCCTCGCGCTCCAGCTTGATGCGTGCGGCGGCGTGATCCTCCGGCATCGGACGACCCGGGCCGGCGCGCTCCGCACCTTCCTCACCGCTCATTCGCACCTCCCTTCACACGGCAACCGGGTCCACTGGAGCGAGCGTCCACAACTAAACATCATTGCGGAGTGAAATGCAAGGCGTTGCGCTTCCGAAAAATTGGGCTATGGTCATAGTCCGCCGTACAGCGGTGGACGGACCCGCACACGCAAGCGGCCCCGGTGCTACGAACACCGGGGCCGAGGTAGAGGCTCCACCGCACAACCATCCATCCCTGAACGATCGAAACCGGCACCGGCCGGGGTTGCCGCCCCATAGTGGCCTGCCGGGTGAGGAGCTCTATGCCTCAGGGTACGACCCTGCCGCCCCAGATGCCATCCCGCTTCGACGAGGCCCCTGCGCCGATGGAGCCTCCCTTCAATGTGGACGCCGAGCGCGCGGTCCTCGGCGCCTGCATGCACAAATCCGACATAATCGACGCGGTCCGGCCCATCCTTGGCGAGGACGCCTTCTACCGGCCCGCGCACGAGACGATCTGGCGCGCGCTCCTCGCCCAGCACCGCGAGGACAGGCCGACCGACCCGATCGTCCTCAGCGAACTGCTCCAGCAGCAAGGGGACCTGCAGCGCGTCGGTGGCCGTCCCTACCTGCACCAGCTCGCCGACGTGCACTACGGCACCGGCGGCGCGGAGCACCACGCGGAGATCATCCGTGAGAAGGCCAACCTCCGCCGCCTGCTCGCCTCCGCGATCCACACCGTCCAGCGTGCCCAGGAACCGGGCGCCGACCCCGAGGCGATACGCAGCGAGGTCGAAGCGGAGATGCGGGCCGAGCGCGAGCGGGCCCTCGCCTCGGGCCAGGGCCGACTGAACCGCTTCGCCACCGACGGGTGGTCCTTCGTCAAGGAGACCGGCGCGGACGCCGAGCCCCTGTGGGGCACCCGGGACAAGACCGTCTGGGCGCCGGGCGAGAGCCTGATGATCGTGGGCGCACCCGGTGTCGGCAAGACCACCCTGGCCCACCAGGTGATCTTCGCCCGCCTCGGCCTGCAGGAGACCGTCCTGGAGATGCCGGTCGCCGCCAGTAGGCGGGTGCTCTATCTGGCCATGGACCGGCCCAAGCAGATCGCCAAGGCCATGGCCCGCCGCGTCTTCGACACCGACGAGGCGATCCTGCGTGAGCGGCTCGTCGTCTGGGAAGGGCCACTGCCCGCCACCCTCGACAAGGAGCCCGACCTCCTCGCCGACCTCGCCGCCGCCCACCAGGCCGACACCATCGTGATCGACAGCCTCAAGGACGCGGTGAGCACGATGGTCGACGACAGCCTCGCGGTCGCCTTCCACAACGCCCGCATGCGCGCCCTGCGAGGCGGCGTGGAGATCCTGGAGCTGCACCACCAGCGCAAGGCGACCGCCGACGCCCCGCGCGGCCAGCGCCCCAGCCTGGACCAGGTCTACGGCTCCACCTGGATCACCGCCGGCGCGGGCAGCGTCCTCTTCGTCACCGGCCGGGCGGGCGACCCGGCGGTCACCCTGCACCACCTCAAGACCCCCACCGGTGAGGTTGGCCCGCTGGACGTCACCCACAACCACAAGCGCGGCACCACCACGGTCGACCCGACCAAAGATCCCGCCGTCCTGCTGCGCAACGCGCCAGGCGGCATGACCGCCCGCGACCTGGCGGCCATCTTGATCGGCGGCGACCCCGAGCGCGCCGACGTCGAAAAGGCACGGCGCCACCTGGCTCGCCTGGTCGACAGCGGCCTGGCCACCAGGGCCGACGGCGTCGCCGGAGGAGCCGGAGGCGGGCAGCAGACCCGCTACTACGCCTCCTCCCGCCACCTCACCGCCGTCGGCTGAGTCCCGCCACCGGCCAACGCGGAGCGTTCACGCGACCGTACACGCGGCCCTCACGCGCACACCCCGCCGTTAACCGTTCACAGCGTCCACGCTCACCGCAAAACCGCAGGTAGAGCGATCACGCGAGCGTCCACGCCGTACACGTGCCCAGGCGATCACGCGCGGGGCCCCCTTTAGAAGGGGGCCCGCGTGAACGCCCCCTCCGTGAACGCCGCTCACTCCCACCCCCGCAAGCCTCACTCTCGCCCCGGAGCCCACGCCCTTGCACTCCCCTGCCCCGAGCGCCCCGGCAGCCATACGCGGCAGCCGCGCCGGCATCGCCCTGCTCCCGCTCGCCCCGGCCGCCGAGTACTCGCACCCGCTGGAGGTCGTCGCGTGAACCGCAACGGACGCATCACCCTCGTCGTCGGCCTGGTGGCCGTCGTCCTCATGGCCTTCCGGGTCTCGTGGAACGCGCTGTCCGACGTGGCCCGCGCCATCGGCGCCGACTCCACCGCCGCCCTGCTCTACCCGATCGTCATCGATGGGCTGATGGCCCTCGCGCTGGTCGCCACGCTCGTGCTGACCGGTACCGATAGGAAGTTCGCGCTGCGGGTCCTAGCGACCTACACGATCGCCAGCCTCCTGCTGAATTACGTGCACGGCCTCATTCCGGCCCTGCACACCGAGTCGGTCCAGTGGGGCCGACTGGCCGACTGGGACCCTGCGAACTGGGCCCTTGTGCTGCTGGCGACCTCGCTCCCGGTCGGGTCGATCTACTTCGGGTCGGACCTCGTGGCGAAGGTGCTGCACCACACCCCCGAGTCGGCCGACTCCGCCGAAGTACCCTCTGCCCAGTCGGAGAGTCGGCAAGCTGACGAGCAGGCCGCACGGTCGAGGTCTGACCAGGCCGAATCGGCCCCCGAGCAGCCGACCGAGTCGACCCCCGTGAAGGTCGCCGAGGCGCCCGTGACGAGGCCGACCGAAGCCGACGAGTCGGCCCCCGCCACCCGACCGCCCCGGTCAGCCGCCGTCGTGGAGTCGACCGGAGCCGCCCCGCGTCGGGCGACCGGTCGGGTCCGCACCACTGCCAAGTCGACCGCCGACCGCACCCGCACCGACGCCGCCATCCTCGACGAGGCGCGACTCCTGACCGCCGACTGGAGCGACGACCAGTTGACCGCCGAGCGTCTGCGCAGCGAACTACGGATCGGCCAGAAACGCGCCCGCGCCCTGCGCGACCAGCTGCAGGCCGAGCGCATCAGCCAGGCCGAGTCCACCGCGTACGACGACTTCGAGGCCGAGCCTCTCGACGGACTCGACGAAGCCGCGCCCCGGCTGCAGAGGGACCTCGACACCGCCCCCGTCGGCACCGCCTGACCCCCGCAAACGCACCTTCGCCCCCTTCCGGCTCACCCGTGCCCCGCGCAGACAAGCGCGGGGCACGAGGCCGCGCAAAGCGAAGCCCCCGACACCAGCACCCCATGGAGAACCGTTCCATGCACGATCCGCACCGCGAACTCGCCACTCGTCAGCAGCAGATGACCACCGGCCTGAACGGCGCAGCAAGCAAGGGCGTTGGACCGTCCATCGGCCGGTCCAACGCGGACTCCTCCGCGCCGGGGGTCGCGGAGGATCAGCTCCGGCGCGAGGGCGCGCCGGAGCAGGAGTCGGGGGCGGGCGAAGCCGTCGCTGCCGAGCAGCAGACAGCTGCCGTACGCGCTGCCGACGAAGCCGCGCTCTATCGTGTCCTGCGCCGCCGCGAACGCTGTGACGACGGCCGTCGCGAGGCCCGTGTCGATGCCCGTTACAGCGACGACGAGAAGGCCGCGATCGTGGCCAGGGCCAAGGCGATGGGCATCGCCGGCGCTCACCTGGTCGGCGCGGTCGTCATGGCCTTCGTCAACGGCGAGACGCACCTGCCCGACCAGCGCACCGTCTACGACGACGCCATCGACGAGTTCGCCGCCCTGCGCACCGAGATCACCCGGATCGGCACCAACGCCAACCAGATAGCGCGCCGTCTCAACTCCGGCGGTGATCCACACCCTGTGGACGCCGCCGTCCTGGACCGGGCCGAACGCCTCCTGGCCACCGCCCGCGACGCGGTGAAGGCCGTGGACGAGGCCGCTTCCCGGGCCGCCGGTCAGAAGGCGGGCCGGGCGTGATCGCGAACATCGTCAAACCGGGCAGCAACACCCGCGGCGTACTGAGGTACCTCTTCGGGCGGGGCAAAGCCACCGTGCACAGCGACCAGCACATCGTCGCCTCCTGGGACGGCTTCGTACCCGACCCCGGCCCCGAAGGCAGCCCCGGCCACGAGGAGCGGATGGACCAGCTCGTCAAGGCCCTCGACCTGCGCGTCAAGCAGGCCGGCGACCAGGCCCCGGCGGGGCACGTGTGGCACTGCTCGCTGCGTGCGGCGCCCGAGGACCGCATCCTCACCGACACCGAATGGGAAGACATCGCGCGCCGCATCGTGCACGCGACCGGCATCGCCCCCACCGGCGATCCGGACGGCTGCCGCTGGATCGCGGTGCGCCACGCGGACGACCACATCCACATCGTCGCCACCAAGATGCGCGGGGACCTGCGACCGCCCCGCAACTGGAACGACTACCACCGCGCCATGACCGAACTCACGGCGATCGAGGAAGACTTCGGCCTCACCCGCGTCCCCCGCGGACGCCAGGCCGCCGCCTGCACCCCGGCCGCCAAGCGCCCCACCCGCGCCGAGCAGGAGAAGGCCAAGCGCACCGGCCGCAGCAAGGATGCGCGCGCGGAACTCCGCCACGTCGTCCGCACGGCGCTCGCCCGCGCCGAAGACCTTCAGGAGTTCTTCAACCTGCTCGCCGACGCCGGCCTCCAGGTCGAAACCCGCACTCTGCCCTCCGGCGACCTGCAGGGCTACAAGGTCGCCCTGCCCGGCGACACCAACGACAACGGCGAGCCCGTCTTCTACTCCGGCTCCAGCCTCGCCACCGACCTCTCCCTCCCCCAGATACAGCAGCGCCTCGCCGCCGCCGAAGCTCCCGCCACCGAACCCTCACCGGCCGGGCGCCGACCCAACCCGTGGCACCAGGCCGCCATGGCCACCGAACGCATCCGCCACCACATCGACCACAGCCCCGCCGACGTCGCGCAGGCCCACCTGGTCGCCTTCGGCGAGACCCTCTACGCCCTGCCCCTCTACGCCCCCGCCCATCTGAAGGCCGAACTCCACCGAGCCGCCGTTGCCTTCGAGCACGCCGCCCACACCCGTGCCCGCGTCGACCACCAGCATGCCCGCGCGCTGCGCGGCGCGATCAAGGCGATGCGCCACCACCCCGCCGACGGCAGCGGCCTGGCCATGCTCCTGGACGCGGCCATCCTCGTCGTCACCGCCGTCCAGCGCCACAACGCGCTGCAGCACCACGACCGGCAGGTCGCCGCCGCCCGCCAAGCCCTGCTCCACCTCCGGGCCGCCTACGACCAGACAGCCCCCGAACTCCTGGCCACCGTGGCCGCCCGCAAGCCTCCGGCCAACACCGTCCGCCGGTACGTCCAGCACGTCCGCGACGCGGTTCCGGCCTACGCCGAGCAGATCCTCGCCGAACCCGCCTGGGAGGCCCTGGCCGCCACCCTCGCCGCCGCCGAGGCAGCCGGGCACGACCCGGCCGAACTCCTCCACCACGCAGCAGGGCGGCGCTCGCTGGACGACGCCACATCCCCGGCCAGGACCCTCACCTGGCGCATCCAACGCCTCGGCAACCGGCACGCACCCGGCCACCAAGCACGGGCCGCACAAGCCCGCAGCCCCCACATCCCCCACGTCCCGTCCACAGCACGAGCCACCGCCGCGACACCCCCCACATCCACGCCGCCGTCATCCCGCACCCACCGACCGCGGTGAGCACGAGCACCCACCAAGCAGCGGCCGAGCGCGTCGCACTTCCACCGCCGGCCTCCACCCAACAGCCCTGGCACGAAGCCTTTCCGCCCTCCTCAACCCGCCCCTTCGACCAAGGATGCGCGCCATGCCCCGAGCACCGCCTGCCGACCCGCCCCTCGAATCACTCACCAGCACAAGCCGAACTCGCGACACCACACAAGGAACCGCCCATGCCCTCCTCTGTTCGCCCCAACCTCGTCGTCCTCCTCACCGAAGTGGACAGCACCCGCCCCGATGACCTATCGCTCCTGTATCGCCGCAACGGGACCCTATTCACCACCGCCGAACACGACCTGATCTGCACCGCCACCTCGGCAGAGATAACCGCCGCGAACGCGCAGCGACGGCTTGAGAACGAGTGGGCGCGGGAAACCCACGCGATGCAGAAGGCCCTCGTCGACCTCTTCATGAAGTACGTCGACCAACTCCCCGACGGCTCATGCAGCAACATCTACGCCACCATGACCGACGAGGACTACGCGGAATACGAGCGCCTGATCAAGATCGTCGCCGCACGAACCGGCCTCGAGTACCGCGCCGAGCACGAAGACAACTGACCGGATGCACACCAACGGCGGCCCACCCAGTGGGCCGCCGTTGCGGCAGAACCGAAGCGGCTTGCGGATTCACCCCGTAGACCTGACCACCGTGGCCTTGGCGGCCGCCTTGCGCACGTGGGCATCGACAAGGCCGGGGCTACCGGAGACCACGACGAGCACCGTCCCGGTGCGGACGGCCGTCTGCTTGACGATGCTGCTGCGCCCGCCGGCGGTGAAGGTCAGCAGCTGGCTCCACTGCTCGTCGCCCAGCCGACGGGCGACGAGCACCTTCTGAGTCGTGACCGTGACGGGCGTACTACCGGCGAGGACCTGGTAGGTGGGGCAGGAGGTCATCGCCTCGAAGATCCTTCCCACGCTCCGGGAGATCTTGTCTTCGGTGTCGCTGTACAGCTCCTCGGTCAGCTCGGAGTTGCTGCCGCCGGCGTAGGTGAAGGACGCCTTGGCCTTGCGGGGGAAGGCGAGGCTTGCGCCGTTCACCGCGGCGTCGCCGAGCTTGGCCAGCGCCGGGCAGCCGATCACGGTCACGTCGTCGTGCGCCGCGGTGCGCTGTGGCATGCGGGTGTAGTCCTCGCCGAGGTCGCTCTCGTCCAGGAGCCGTTTGGCCAGTGCGGTCGAGGACAGGGGAGTGGGCGCCGGGGCACTCTGGCCGTCTGGGGGCACCGGGACGGTCGTGGACGACCTCGGGCTGGGGGAGGTGGCGCTGCCATGGGTACAGCCCGCCAGGGCCAGGACGGTGAGGGCGGTGAGGCGGAGGACGGTCGTGGTGTGAACGCGCATAGGAAACCCCTTTGTGGCCTGCGAAACGGACGGTCTGACCAGGCCGGCCCTCCGGGTGCCGGCAGTACGAAGGGGCAGGGGTTTCGGGAGGTCAATGACCGAGGTGGCGCAGGCCCTCTTCGAGAGTGGGGTGGAACCGGTCGACGGGACCGGAGTTGCGGTTGAACCAGGCCGCATCCAGGCCGGGCTCCTTCGTTTCGTGGCCCGCCCGACAACGCAGCCACACCGAGTCGTCGCGCATGCAGAAGACGATCCAGTCCCGGTACACGCCGCACCCGGGGCACGTACGGACCTCGCCGTCGACGAGGAGCGGCTGCAGCCAGCGCATCATCACCCCGGCCACCTCCTGGCGCGACGGCAGCCGCAACTCCGGCGGCAGGCAGTCGGGCACCGCCGCTTCCTCCGCGACAGGGTCCTGTGGGGTCGGCTCGGGGCAGTCGGTCCACGGCTGGGTGGCCTGCAGTCGCAGGAGCAGCTCGTAGCCCGCACGCTGGGCTTCACGGAATGCACGGTCCTCACGAGCCCGTCGAAAGAACAAAGCTCTCTCCTTCTCTGTCATCGGGCGAGTGCGGGGTCGCACCCCGCCTGACCTGCTACTACTCGGGAGATCAGCGACGAGCTGCACCACAGCGGCGCCTCTGGCACGGAGCGTCGTCAGCTGCAGCGGACGACAGTGAGACGCCCCTCCGCGATCTCGGGCACGGTGCGGCGGGGCACCGGGACCGGGGAGGCGAGCGAGGACGCGAACGCGGCCACCAGCTCATGGGGGACGCTGGCGCTGAAGCTGGCACACCACAGATACGGCGCGCCGAGCGCGGGCTCCGCCCACGCCTGCCAACCCACCAAATCCGGCCGCGGGTCGGCGTCCTCGATGAGCGGCGGCAGCATCTCCAGGGAGACGCAGGAGGAGAACCCGGGGTCCGTAGCGGTGGTGCGGGGCCGATCCACGTCACGGATCCAACCCCGGGCACTCAGCGCATCGAGGACCGTCTCGGGCCCCTCGAAGCCGGCATCGCGCGCCTCACGGGCGTCGATCGCCACGAGGAGATCGGCAAGCGCCTCGTAGGAGACGCCCGTGGTGAAGTACGCGTTCCACTCCGACATCGCGGAGGCGGCATGGCCGCGGGCGCTCAGCTGCCCGGCAACGGGCAGACCGCCCAACTCGAACGGATAGGCCGCAAGGACCCACTCGGCCCCACGCAGCCCGTCCGGGCTTACGTAGAGAAGGGTGCGACGGGAGGTAGGCCACATGCGCCAGCCGAGGTCGGACAAGGTGTCGTCGATCCGCTCGGCGAGCACACCGTCGTCACCGGCCAGATGACGCGGGGTGACCCAGTACACCGGGTCCGGCACGTTTGGTCTGGAGTGGTGCGGGAGCAGGGGCGCCTCCATGGGCTCGTGGGGTGGAACACTGGCCGTGCAGGATCACCGGTATCGCCTCGTTGACCAGGTCCTCCGGCAGGTGTTGCAGGTTGACATGGCTACACAGCTGCGCACCAGTCATTCCTGGATCTTTCGTGTCTGCCTGTGGCGAACTGGGAAATGCACGGGCAGGCTTACCCAAAGAAGCGAGCCCGGCTTACGTAGCTCCGGTGTTTGATCGCCGACGGCTTTCGTGGTGCGCCCCGTGGCTCAGACGCGGCCTTGACCAAGGTCTACGAGGACTGTGTCGTTAGGACATCTGATAGCCGGGCTTCCTGGGCGCGGCCGTCACGTCTGGCTGCCTCTGGTTTCCTCGCCGCCGAAGCCTCCGCCAGAACCACCCAGGCGGCCTTGGTTCCCCAGTCCGTGACCTGGAACCCCCACTGTCCCTGGGTCAGCTCGTTCACGATGTGCAGGCCCCGTCCGCGCTCAGTGAGCAGCCCACTCACTGCCTCCGATGCGGTGGCTTCCGGCGAGGCCACGGCAGCCAGGTAGAGGCCCGTAGGAAGCAGAGGTTTCCCGTCGTGGATCTCGCAGATGTATCTCCCGGCAACAGAGCGAAGGTGCACCTCGTAGGGGCCGCACGCGTGCTCGTGCGCGTTTGCCACGAGTTCCGAGACCGCCAGGACTCCGTCACTGATGACGTCGTCGGAGAGGCCCAGATCTTTGAGAACACGTCGCAGGACCGAGCGGGCTTCGCCCGGCGGGTTGATGGTGTGGTCGGTCCAGCGGTACACAAGGGCGGCAGACGGCGCACTGATCATCGGGCGGCGGACCTCCTGTGAGTGACGTCGGTGGCCTCCTCCCAGGGCTCCGGAATGGTCACGGCAGTGGGTACGACACCGAAAGGCGTACGAAGCCTCAGAAAGCAATCGGCATCGAGTGTGTCCGGCCCCTGGGAGAGTCGTGGCTCAAGCACCCGGCAACGAGACCGGTCGCGAGTCACTCGCTTAACGATGGCTGCCGATGCTCCTGATGCTCATGGGCGTTTATGAGCGCAGGGTGCGAGCGGGCTACAAGGCACTCCAGCGAGACCGCCGACCTGCCGTCGGCCTGCGCTTCCGTCCGTCTGGTCACTGGGAGTATGGGCGGGTGAGTGCTGACGTGTTGGGACGCTGGGTGCCGGATAGCCCCGAGGATGTGGCTGCGGTCTTCGCAAAGGCGGACTTCCCGTGGTGGATCGCCGGTGGCTACGCGATCGAACTCGCGGTCGGCCGCGAGCTGCGCGCACACGGCGATCTCGACGTCCTCGTCCTCCGGCGTGACCAGGTCCTCGCACATGAACTGCTGGCCGACTGGGACCTGCACGTGGCGGATCCGCCCGGCCAGGGGAAGTTGCGACCGTGGCGTCCTGGAGAGGTCCTTCGGCCGCCGCTCCACGACATCTGGTGCCGCCGCACTTCCAAGGCGCCCTGGTCGGTGCAGCTCATGCTGGACGAGGCCGAGGGCACCCAGTGGGTCTCACGGCGCACCGCGGAGATCCGGCTCCCGATCGATCAGCTCGGGCGAACAAGCGAGGCCGGCATCCCGTATCTCGCGCCCGAGGTGCAGCTCTTCTACAAGGCCAAGGCGACCCGGGACAAGGACGAGACCGACTTCGAAGCGGTACTGCCGCTGCTCGACGCTCCGGCACGTGCCTGGCTGGCAGACGCGATCAAGGTGATCGCGCCCAACCACCCCTGGCTTCGTCGGCTCCTTCCGGTCAGCCGAACGTGAGCAGCGGAACGTCGTAGAGGTCGGGGTTCCGGGGCCGGGTCATGGTGGGCGACGTAACCTCCACGATCAGCAGCTCGCTGAGGAACTGGACCTTGGCGCTGAGGAGATGGCTCGTCCTGCCGTCGGCCGACTGGGCCTTCAAGCCGGCGGAGACGTGGATGTGCGGAAGTATCCCGCCGGTGTCCGGGTCGTGGGCGAGCGTGCCCGCGCCGAACGCCTCGACGTTGGTGACGTACGTCTTCGCCCAGACTGGTGCGTCCGGGTCGGCGAGCTTCTCGCAGGCGCCCACGATCTCGGCCTCCGCGAAGGCCCCGATGAACGAGGGGATGTAGCCCTGCCGTACGCCGTTGTCCCGGCAGAAGGTGGACAGCGCCTCGAAGAAGTCCTCCCCGTGTTCGAAGGTGACGCCGAAAGTACGGCCGACGGTCAGCTCGTGAGCACGCATGTGCAGGTCTCCTGACGAGGTGGGATCAGCGGGCGGAGGCGGTGGTGAAGGTCTCGCGAACCGTCGTCCCGTCGGCGCCCTGGGCAAGCAGAGCGTGCAGGAGGAGCCGCGCCTGGTACGGGCTGAGGTCTCCGGCGCCGATGAGTCCTCGTCCGAGGAGGTCCTTCTCGGAGCCGGGGAAGCCGTAAGTGTCGGACAGGACGGGGCCGTTCCCGATGCGGGAGGCAAGAACCACGGGGATGCGGGACGCGAGCTTGGTGAGTCCCTCGACGAGGCGCTCCGGGACGTGGCCGACGCCGAAGGCCGCGACCACGAGCCCGTCGCAGTTGCCGTCCCACAGGTCGAGCAGGGCTCCGTCGTCGCCGAGGGTGACGGTGTAGAGCCCGACGCGCGCCTCACGGTCGGGGGCGCCGACCAGCGGTCCACGGGATGGCAGGCCGCCCACCCTCCGCACCCGGTTCTCCACGATCCGCGCGATCGGGCCGCTTGCTGGTGAGGTGAAGGCGGCGGGGCTGGTGGTGTGGGACTTGCGGACGGTCCGTGCCGAGTGGATCTCGTCGCCGAGCACGACGAGGCAGCTGGCGCCCCGCAAGCCGGGGTCGGCGGCGGCCAGGACAGCGGCGTGGATGTTGGCCGGGCCGTCGGGGCCAGGAAGGGTGGGATTGCGCATCGCGCCAGTGACCACGATCGGCTGCTCGTGGCCGTGGTAGAGGTCGAGCAGGAAGGCCGTCTCCTCGATGGTGTCGGTGCCCTGGGTGATGACGACGCCGTCGACGTCACCGGACTCCAGCTCCGCCGTGATCGCGGCCGACAATGCGGTGAGGTCATCGAAGGTCAGGGAGGCGCCGGGCAGACGCCGGAAGTCCCGCACCTTGAGGCCGATGCCGCTCGTGGCCAGAGCGGGTACTGCGGCGAGGAGTTCGTGGGCCGAGAGCGCGGGTACGACACCTCCGGTGGTGGGATCCGTGGTCATGGCGATCGTGCCGCCGAGGGAGAAGACCGCCACGTTCCTGACCGACTCCGTCATATCCCCTGCTCCCCTGTCCAGACGCCGCCGAGCACGGCCTCACGAGTGGTTCACGCAGGCTATCGGGTCGGCGCCGTCCGGGTACGCGGGGTGATCACTAGCTGCTCTGCCACGAACCGGCAGGCAGCCTCCAGCCCTTCGAGGCCGAGCAGCCGACTGCGCGGCCGGGCGAGCCGCTCCGTGCCGACGGCCGACAACTGGGCGCACCGGCGACCGAGCCAGGCGGCGTCGAGGCCGAGGTACTCCGCCGTCGCTGCGAGGCGCTGTCCGGCCTGCTCGGCCGCTGTGGCCGAGTGGTGGCTGACGTGGCCGGTCACATCAGCGAAAGACCGCAGGGCTCCCGGCCGCGCGGTGACCGCGAGGTGGGACGCTCCCTCGGTCCGTACCCAAGAGGCGATGACAGCCCGGCGCCCGGGAGAGAGGGCGAAACCGTCGGTGTGTGCGAAGCCTCCGTCGTCGGTCACCCACGTGCGGATGTCGAAGGACTCCATGAGCGCGATGGCGAGGAACAGCAGAACGCGCTCGTACGCCGGCGAGGAGGCGATCGCCGTCTCGGGGACGCAGAATCCCCGGCCGCTGGTGCCGCCTGGACGTCGGGGGGCCATTCGTTCGAGGTAGCGGTACTTGTGCCGGAAGAACAGCCATGTGGCGGCCTCTTCACCACGCTGTTCCCTGGTCCAGAAGACAGGTGCGTCGCCCAGGTGGTCACGGTTGCCCAGGATGTACCGGGCTGCGGTCTCCGAGCCGATGAGCATCCGGGAGACTTCGGTCAGTCCCTGGTCGGTGGCGATTGGCGCACCTGGGGAAACGGCGAGCGACGCCAGCGAGGTGTGCAGAGGCTCGTCGTCGCCGAGCAGTGCCGCCTCGAACCCCGACACGGCCCACAGGATGCCGTAGGTCAGGTCGTCCAGTTCGTACGCAGCGGGGATGTCGACCGGTTCGGAGGCCGTGGCGCGTACGCCGCTCGGTCGGGCGTCGGTGACGAACTGCCGTACCGCCCCGTCCACCGTGCGGTTCGCGACGACGAGCGCGCGCATCGGCATGGTGCGCCAGGCATCCAGCTCCGGGCGGGAGTCGAGTCTCAAGTTGTCCCCGAGGAAGGAGGCCGCAGGAAGCGTCAGCACGGGAAGCGCTGTCGTCGAGACGGACCGGCCGGCGGGTAAGAGAAGCTGGCCCGGCCCTTCGGGCAGCGCCGCGTATCCACGTGGTCCGGTGTCCGCCGTTGCCGGGCGGCCCGTGGCGTCTGGGGTGTGCGGATCGGCCGTGGGCAGGAGCCCGAGCAGTTCCTCCGGAACTCCCAGCGCATCGGTCCACTGGATGAACTGCCGTCGGTCGCGGATCTGTTTGAGCCCGCGTTCCAGTCTGCTGACCTCGGCCTGGTCGATGCTGACCATCCGCGCCACGCCGGCCTGGGAGAGGCCCGTGTGCTTCCTGAACAGCTTGACAACGGTACCGAGTTCCCATGCGGCCACGGCTCGCCGGACCGTCGGATCACGCCAGAAGGCCGGATCGGCCCGTCGGGCGGCTGGCCCGTCCTGGCACGAGGCGCATCGGGTACCGGCGTTGAAGCGACTGAGAAGGGCACCGCAGCGCGTGCACCGCCGCTGTCCTCTGTCGACCATGGTCGGCATTCTCCCTCGCTCTGCGACCACCGGGACACGTTCTGCTGGCAGGGCTCATAAACGCTCATAGGCGTGGGCCTTCGTGGCGGCCATCGTGGTGGAGCACCACCGACCGGAGCCGCGTGCCGCGACTCCCCGGACGTGAGGATCCGACCTGTGACCTCCTTGACCCTGCCGCCCCGGCCTCCCGATTCGCCGCCGCTGGCCCATGCCTGGCAGACGCTGGCAGACGGGCTGCTGACCCAGCGGCTGCATCTCCATCTCGACGAATGGCGGGCTGCCGTCGCCGAGGAGAAGGCGCTGCCGGACGTGCCGGGCGCCGATGTCTCCGTGCTGGCCCAGTGCCCCTCTCCGCTGCCGGCAGGCGACGAGTCCGCGAGGGCGCTGCTGGAGGACGTCGGCCTCGGCTTCTGGTTGGAGCTGCCCCAGCGGCACGGAGCAGAGTCGCGGAACCAGCGCGGGGCACTTCACCGTGCCGCCGACACCGCTGCGCAGAACATCCTCGTCGAGCAGTCTGGAGCTGCCTGGTCCGACGCCGTGACCGCTGCCAGCGCCGCCGCCGCGTGGTGGGTGGGCTTCTTTGCGGTCATCCGCCACCGCGGGGTGCACCACACCACGCTGGAGCCGCACCCGGGCCCGCTCCATGAGCAGGCCCTGGGCACCGCGGTCAGCGTCGTGGCCCACGGCATGGCCACGCGGGTGCTGGAGGCAGCGCTGCGTAACTCCGACGACGACCCGGCCCTCCGCGCCGCGTACTGCCGGGCCATCGAGGCCGGCGTCTGCGTCGAGCCTGAGCTGCCCCGCCTCGTCGACGAGTTGGCGGAGCTGCGGCTAGTGGACCTGGTGTCCACCACGGCCCGTTGGCGGGGTCGCTTCACCAAGTACGCCGGCGGCACCGGGGCAGGGCAGGTCGAATGAACCACCGCCATCCGTTCATCGTCATCGAGGGGCTCGACGGCACCGGCAAGACAACGCTGCGCAAGGGCCTGTTCCGGCTCTGGGAGGGGCTCTACGGCGTTACCCCGCTGTGCGTACTCACGACCAACTTCCTCGCGGCCGACCAGGCCGCTGCCATCGTCACCGGCAAGTACCAGCCGAACGCCGGGAACCGTGACGCCTACCTGTCCGCGATCGCGGCGGACAAGCGGGCCACGCTGGATCGCCTCGTGCTCCCCCAGCGACCGGCCCGGCCCGTGATCGCGGATCGCTGGCTTCTCAGCGAGCTGGCCTTCTTCGCCGTCAAGCACGGCATGAGGGCGTCGGAGACGTACGAGACGCTGGCCGCGCACCTCACCGTTGCCCCCGATCTCACGCTCGTCTTGGACCTGGAGACCGACGCCTCGATGAGCCGGGCACAGGCCCGCCAAGGTGACGCCGTCCGGGCCGACTGGGACGTGCACGACGTCCAGAGCCGGGTTCGCGAGACCTACGAGGCCGTGGTCACGAAGCCCGACGAGTTCCCGCTCCTCGGCGACGTGGTCCGCCTGGACGCCCGCCGGCCCCGGTCCGAGGTGCTGCTCGCCGCCTGGGACGTACTGCGCGAACGGCAGCTGGTACCGCCCATCGCCGCCCACACGGAAGGAGGAGAGACCCATGGCTGACGGCACGAAGGCGACACGTCTGCGCGAGGCCCTCACCAACAGCGAGCGGAAGCACCCTCTCCTGGCGATCGGTGCGGTGAACGCGCTCGCCGCACACGTCGCGGCGGAAGCGGGCTTCGACGCCCTGTGGGTGAGCGGCTTGGAGGTGTCCGCGGCCTCCGGACTACCGGACGCCAACGTCCTGGGCCCCCGGGACCTGTCCGACGTGGTCACCTCGCTAGGCCGTGTCACCGAACTCCCCATCATCGTGGACATCGACAACGCGGGCGGCTCAGGGCGCACGGCAGAGCGGTTCGCGTACGACCTGATGCGCGCCGGAGCCGCTGCGGTGTGTGTCGAGGACAGCGCGTACCCGAAGTGCAACAGCTTCGCTGCCCACCGGGCGCAGACCCTCGCCGACCGGGACCTTCTGTGCGAGCAGGTGGGGCGCATACGGAAGGTCGCCGGTGACGGCCTCGTGGTCGTGGCGCGCACCGAGGCCCTGATCGCCGGGGAGGACATGGCCACGGCGATCGCCCGCGCCGAGTCATACGCCGAGGCCGGAGCGGATGCGCTACTCATCCACTCCAAGGACACGACCGGTGATCAGGCTCTGACCATCGGACGTGCGTGGAGCCACGACGTGCCGCTGGTCAGCGTGCCCACGGCGTTCCCCGACCTGAGCGCCGCCGAACTCGGCGAGGCCGGCTTCCGCCTCTGCATCTACGCGAACCATCTCAGCCGTGCCGCCCTCGCGGGTATGCGCACCGCCGCTCGTCAGTTCCAGCGCGGAGGGAGCTTCCGCTCCACCGTCGCGGGCTCTCTGGCGGAGGTCGGCGACCTGATGCGCGTCGGCGAACCGGAGGCGCTGTCGTGCCTCTGACGCCCGAGCTGCCTCGGATCAGTGTGTCCGTGAAGGCGGCGATCGTGCGCGACGGCACCGTCCTGCTGCTGTCGTATGACGACGAAGCCGGATTCCACTACAACCTCCCGGGTGGCAAGGCCCAGGTCGGCGAAGACCTGCGTCAGGCCGTGAACCGCAAGGTCGCACAGGAGACCGGCCTCCAGGTCGTGGCTCGGCGTCTGCTGTGCGTCGTCGAGTACGTCCCCGAGTCGTGGCAGGGCGAGTTCGGAGACGTGCAGAAGGTTCAGTTCAACTTCCTCGCCGAGCAGGTGGACGACGCCGAGCCACGCATGCCGGAACCTCCGGACCCGATCCAGGTGGGCTTCGAGTGGGTTCCGCTGGAACGTCTGAGCGACGTGTACCTGCTGCCCCGGATCAACCGCCCGCTATCGGCGGCGTTGAACGGGGAGCTCGCCGACCCCTTCGTGGACAGGTGGTGACCTTCATGGATCCGGCGTTGAAAGATCTGCGGGAGTGGCTGCTACGGGAGCACTCCGGGACGGTCTGTGCCGACCGACTCAGCGTGATCGCCGGCGAGCTCGCCGACCTGAGCGCCCGCGGTCTACCGGGCGCCGTGGTGGAACTCGGCTGCTACAGGGGCGCGATGGCCCTCTGGATGCGTAGCGTGCTCGACTCGCTGGGCGACCGCGACCGCGCGATCCACGTCTTCGACTCCTTCCAGGGCATGCCCGCGCCCGGCGCCGAAGACTCGGACCATCTGGCGGCGGGCGAGCTCCGGTCGTCCCCGGACGACGTGCGCGCCACGCACGCGGCCTGGGGCAGGCCGGCGCCGGTCATCCATCCGGGATGGTTCGACGAGACCCTTCCCAAGGAGCTGCCCGACGAGATCGCGTTCGTCTACCTGGACGGCGACTTCTACGACTCGACCCTCACGGGACTCACGCACTGCGTCACCCGCCTGGTACCGACGGGTGTGTTGCTCGTCGACGACTACGCGGACACTGCGGTCAATCCGCGGGCCTGGGACGGGCTCCCCGGGGTGAAGCGCGCCTGCGACGCGTACTTCGGCGCGCCGTCGCCCGTGACCGTCGTCGTCGTCGGCGAGGGTGATCTCGCCTTCGGCAGGTACGAGAAGCCGGAGTCTCTCGGATGAGCGCAGTCCTCGTGGTGCGCGGTGCGGCGGACTCGGGGGCGATCCGCCGCGCGCTGCCCGGCGTTCTTGTGCACGACTTACTGGACCTGAACTCGCCTCTGCCCGCCGACACGGCCGTGATCGTCCTGCGTTCAGGCGTCCGACTCGGCGAGCGGGAGCTCGACGCGCTCCCTCGTCTGCGGCACGTCGTACGGACCGGCTCCGGCATCGACCACATCGACGTGAGCGCCCTCCGGAAGCGTGGCATCACTCTGCACCGAAACGCCGAGGCCAGCGCGGGCGCCGTGGGCGAGTGGGTCCTCGCCGCTGCCCTCGCACTGGCCCGGCGGATCCCCTTAGGGCAGCACGCGCTGCTGCTCGGCCAGCACGAGAAGCAGGCATGCATGGGCGCGTCACTCGCCACCCTGGCCACAGGGATCTGGGGCGCGGGCCCGGTGGGGCTGGCCGCCGACTGGGCCCTCGCCCCCTACGTGGGCCGCACGGCCTTCGCTGCGTGGCCGTCGAACCCTCCCGGTCTGCGTGAGCTGTCGCAGACAGCGCTCATGGAGCAGTCGCAGGTACACGTGATCGCTCTGCCGCTGCGCTGCACGACCGAAAATCTCATCGGCGAGGACTTCCTCGCACGCGTCGCGCCGCAGCGGCCTCTGCTGATCTGCGCAGGGCGGCTGGAGACCCTCGACATCGCCGCCTGCCTGCGGGCACTGGCGGACGGGAGACTCTCGGGTCTCGCCCTCGACCCGGTCGAGCGGGAGCACCTGCCGCTCCTCACCGGCTCCACGACGCCGCTCAACCTCTTGCTCTCACCCCACATCGGCGCACAGCGCTCCGACGTGCGGGTCGCGCTCGACCGATGGGCCGTCGATCTCCTCAAGGAGATCACTGCCGACGACAAGGTCCTGATCGAAGGAGGGCACCGGTGAACCCATCGGCACGACGACGCCGGGAGATCGCCGACAAAGTCGCCCAGGCGCTGCTCGCATCGGGTGAGGCCCGCGAGGTCTGGCTGGAGGGAGCCCTCGCCTGCGGCTTCGCCCACGCGGCGAGCGACATCGACCTGCGTTGCCTCGTGTACGGCCCCCTTCCGGCGTGGGAGTCACGCATCGTGGACGGCGTCCGTGTCGATCTCCAGGCGACGGCGCCTCAACGAGCCGAGGAACTCCGTCACCTGCTCCGCTCCTTCGACGTCCGCCGCGACGATCTCGGATCGTTCCGCCGGGTACGCGCCTCGATCCACGACCTCATGTGTCTGCGCACCGCTCTCTCGTACGGCTCCGGACGCTGGGATCCGGTGCTCGACCCCGGGGAGCGCCAGGGCTACCAACGCTGGGCAGTCGCCGACCAGGCCGAGGTCGCGGCGAGCCTCGCCGAAGACCTGACCGGCCTCGTCGAGGACGGCCTGGCCGAATCGGCCGGCGTCGTGTGCCGGAAGCTGGAGACCTGTCTCGCCGCGCTCGGCTGCGCGGCGGCCGGCCACCCAGTCCTGGGCGACAAGTGGCTACCGCTGCTTGCCAGCGCTCCGTTCCATCCGCCGATCGCCCCGCCCCGCACGGAAACGTGGGAGTGGTTCCGTCCGGTTCAGCGACGCGTGACCAGAGCGCTCCTGGGCTGCTGGCCCGTCAACGACCCGCTGCGGACGCCCCCCAACCTGGGTGCCCCTGACGCCGGCTGGCTGCCCCAGCGGTATGCCGACGGATGGTTTCTTCGCCGCGGCGACGTCCACATCCCCATCACCGGCGGACAGCTTCTCGGGTGGCTGTCCACGGTCTCCACCGATGGCGCGTAGACCGCGCCTCTGCTCCTCGGGAGGTCTCTGATGCCCGTCACGCGCACCGCCCCCACGGACCTGGAGAGTCTCTACGCCTCAATGTCGAGCACCGGGCCGGACACGGCGGTCTCCGTCATCCTCAAGCTGCGGGGAGAGACCTGCGACATCGACTGCCTGTACTGCTTCGAGAAGCGCAAAGAGTCACCGGGCGGCGCCCGTATCAGCACGGAACAGGTCCACCGCCTCGGTTCGATCTTCTCCGGGCGTCCACTCAGCGTCGAACTCCACGGCGGGGAGCCCCTGACAGCAGGCCGGGAACGGATCGCGGAGATCCTGGACGCGCTCGCTGCACAGCCGAACGTCATCCGCGTGAGCCTCCAGACCAACGGTCTTCAGCTTGACGACGCCTGGCTGGACCTGTTCGAGCGGCACTGTCCGGAGCTGGAGATCGGTATCTCCCTCGACGGGGACGCGCTGGGGAACTCGTGGCGCGTGGGTTACGACGGCCGCCCCACGTACCCGCGAGTGGTCGAAGCCCTGGAGCTCCTCGGCCGTCGGGAACGCCGCGTCGGCGTCATCTGCGCCGTCACCCCGTACGTCCTCGGCCGGGCCTCCGAGGTCATGAAGCACCTCGCATCCTTTCCCGCCGTGACGACGCTCAGCCTTGTGCCGTGCTTCGACGCGGCGGTCACCCGCTCGACCACGGTGGTCGGATCCCGTGCGCCGACCAGTCGGGCCCTCCAGCGACGGGCCATCGGCCCCACCGGCCCGGCCTGGGCCGTCACGCCTCGTCAGTACGCCGACTTCGTGTTGGAGGCCGCCCACCACTGGGTCGCCGACGGAGTGTTCCGCCGCGTCAAGCTGGAGCCCGTCGTCTCTGTCATCCGCCGTCTGAAGGGTCTGGGGACCCGTTCCTGTCACTTCTCCGACTTGAAGTGCGACCACATCCTCACCCTCTATCCCGATGACCGCCTGGGAAGCTGTGACGAGCTGCCCTGGCCGCAGGCCGGCCTCGCCTTCCTCGGCGACGTCCACACCGAGGCGGACGTGGCCGGCGCCCAGGGCGGCTCTCCCTTGCTTCAGCAGGCACGCTCCCTGGTCACGAAGTGCACGGCGTGCGACTACCGCGACACCTGCGGCGCAGGCTGCCCGGCGGTCCGCCTCCGTTTCGCCGCCGCGGGCGACGAAGACGCGTACTGCGACCACCGCATGCGCCTGATCGACGGCGTCGCCGCCCTCCTCGCCCAGCCAGACCTCCCGCCCGGTGCCTCATGTTCCCGGTTGCGCTGGCGTCCCGTCCGCCCCAACAACATGCACCACGTCTCCGCCTTCCTGGCCCGCTGGGACGACCCCACTGTCCCCCGCTCGCCCGCGCGTCTCCAGGTCGGCGCCAACGGGAACATCAACACGGTCGGCCTCCCTGGCGTGCACGAGGCAGACGATCTCGACCCCCACCATCCCCAGTGGCACGAGGGCATCGAACCCGGCATCCGCCCGGTCGTCGACGCGCTCACCTCAGGCTGGAACGCCGTCACCTACGACAGCTGCCAGGGCCACGCCTACGCCGACCTCCCCGGAGCCGAGCCCCGGTTCCTCTCGGTCGGCATCCTGCCGCGCGACCGCGCCGAGTACGCGCGTACAGCGGTGCGCCTGTGCCGTGCCGCCAGCCGAGCCGAGTCCTCCCTGCCGGGCGCGTGTTCGCTGGTCCTCGGTCGCAGCGAACTCGCCTGCCGCACCACCGGCCGGGTGTATCCGACGCTCGACCTCCATCTCGTACCCGCTGCCGGCACCACGGCGGCCGAGTACTTCGAGGACCTCGCCCAAGCGGTGCACGTACTCACGAAGGCCATGACCGAAGCCGTCTCTGCCCCGCCCTCCACCCCCTGCGCATGCGGAGGCGACCAGTGATCCACATAGCCGAGACTCTGTCCACCCGTACCGTGGAGGGCTTCCTCAAGCCGGACGAGATCGAGCGACTCAACCTCGTCATGGACGACACGCTCAGCTCCCTCGGGCGCGACCGGTACGGCACGGCCCGCCGTACCACCATCCATGAGATCCCCGGTCACTCACCCGCCGAGGCGCAGGATGTCTACGAGCCAGCCGGCCGGATCGAGGTCACCGAGATCCCGAACGAGGCGACCACCCTCCTCGACCAGGCCCTGAAGCTCCACATGGCCGCGATCACGCGCACGCTACCGTCGATCACCGGCCACCGGCCGTGGATCTACCTCGAATACGGCCCCGGCCAGTACATCACCCCGCATGCCGATGGCATCGCCCCCGATCCCCTCACCCGCCCCCGCCAGATCGCCGCCGCAACGGTCACGCTCACAGACATCCACGACACCGGCGGCGCGTTCTACGTGGAGACCACAGGCAGCGACGCCCTCTGGACCGCCGACGAGGCGCCGATCGGATCGGGTTACGCCCAGGGAATGCGCTTCGCACACGACGGGACGGACATGTCCTCCCCCTGGTTCCGCACCATGCCCCGCACACGATGGAGCGTCGCACCCGCTCCCGGCACGCTCGTGGTCTTCGGCAGTCAGCTCGTCCACGGCACCGAACCTGTCCGCGCCGGGCGCGTTCGCAAGTTCCTCACGCTCTTCGTCTCCGAGTAGGAGGCTTCCCCGCCATGACCGGCCCCCGCGGCCCGCCCCGCAGCCACTCCCCCCAGCCCATGGCCCCGACCAGAGGAGAGAGCGAGCAGTGGCAGAAGACAAGACGTTCGACGAGTTCCTGGAGGCAGTCGCGTCCCTGCGCGACAGCGACCCCGTGCGCACCACCGCGCACACCTCCAACGCGGCCACCGAGACCTGGCTGGCCACCACGGTGCAGCGCGACGCCGCTGAGCCCACCACCGAGTCCTGACCCGCCACGGGGCCGGGCCCGTCCCCGGTCCGGCCCCGTACCACCACCGGAGCCCCAGATGAGCGCGCTCTCCCCGGAATCCCTGGTCGCCCTCGGCGGCATCGCTGACCATCAGCGCCTACGGACCAGCCGTATCACCTCCGTACTCGCCAACCGCCTCGGCTCGTCCGCCCTCGACTACGCCGTGGCCCACCACCTGCTCGAAGGCGCCGAACACGCGGCGCGCGCCCGGGACGCGGACCGGCTCTCCTGGTACCGCCGTACGACGGTGCGAGACCTGACCCACCTGTCGGCCGGCCCACACATCGTGCTCAACCCGCGTCCCGCGGACCTGCTCCGCTCGGAGATCTCCGAAACCGCGTACTACCTCGTCGGCCCAGACACCAGCCCCGCCCCACCCGAGGCCCTTGACCTCGTTCGTGCCGCCACCGCCTCCGCGACCGAGCACGGCTTCGGGACCCTGCTAACCCACCACGCCCCCGTCATCTGCCTGCTCAACCGTCGCCGACTCGACGAGACCCTCCACAGCTGGGCCCTCACCCGCCTCCCGGGCACGGTCTTCACCGACTACACCGCCCATCCCGAGGTCCTGGCCCGCGACCTGATCCACGAGGCAGCCCACAACTGGCTCAACGACGCCCTCGCAGCACACGACGTGCGCCTCCCCACGGACGTCACCTTCTTCTCGCCCTGGCGAGGCACTGACCGTCCAGTCTTCGGATTCCTCCATGCGTGCTGGGCGTTCGCCCTCACCGTGCTCTACACACGAGAGGCTCGGCACAGCGCCACGGACGCCGTCGCCCCCTTCCTCGACACCCACCTGCGCCACCAAGCGGTTCAGTTCGCTGCCGCCACCGAGCAGGTGGAACAGGCCCTCTCATACGTGACCGCACAAGACATTCGTGAACGGATCGGTCGCGCGGTCGGCAGGGTCGTGGATCCGGCGGGATCAGAAGAACTTCCTGCGGCACCCTGACGCCATGCTGTTCAAGCTCACTGGGTCAAGCTGCTCGGGCAAGACGACCCTCGCCTTCGCGGTGGCCGGTCGGCTCGGGAAGGTGGCCGTGCACGACACCGATGAGCTCGGTGTGCCGGAGGACGCCGACCTGCGCTGGCGCCATCGCATGACTGAGATGTGGGTGCGACGCGCGTTGGACTATCAGGACTGCGGCATCGACCTTCTGCTCAGCGGGCAGTCCCCCTTGGGCGAATTGCTGGCTGCGCCCTCCGCCCCGCTTCTGGATGGCATCGCCGTATGCCTGGTCGATGTCGCTGACCCTGTCCGACGTGCTCGCCTTGCCGAGCGTGACCCGGGACGATGGGACGCTAAGGCGATCGACGCCTACATCGGCTGGGCCGCATGGCACCGCAAGCACGCCCTGGACCCGTCTCACCGGCCCGACGTCATCATCGACGACAGCTGGCCCGAGATGGTCTGGCACCGCTGGGCCGGCTGGAACACCGGTGATCCCCGATGGCACACACAGGTGCTCGACACCACGGACCGGCCAGTCACCGAATCTGTGGACCAGGTCGAGCAGTGGATCACCGAGCAACGCCACGCACTCCATGCTGGTCAGCTCCCCCTGAGCCACGGTTGGGCTTCGTGATCCGCCCGAACGGTTCGGTCAGGTGATTCTGCACGCCCCGGAGGCCGGCGTTCCCGCCCCCAACGTTGACGAGGCGTCACCTTCAACAGCATTAGTCGCACAGTCGAATGGGATTCCCTCTACGTTCGCACCTCTCCTGCCCGGGCGCAGTTACCTCGCGTGAGATAGCCCTTGATCGAAAGGCAGAGGTACGCAGTGAAGTTCCAGTCCAAGCTGTCACCGGAGAAGCGCGCGGAACTGGCGGATCTCGTTATCGCCGGGACCAAGACCGTGCTGGAGCTGAGCATCGAATACGAGGTCCCGCGCAGGACCGTGAACGGTTGGGTGCACAAGCGTAAGCAACAGCTCGGTATCCCCGGATCCACCCATGGGGGAGACCGCACCCTCCCGCCTGCAGCCCTACGCCGCGTCGCAAAGGAGAAGGAGGGGCGGGTCGCGGCGGAAAGGCGCGCGGAGTCCTATCGAAGCGAGCTGGAGGACACCAAGACACAACTCGAGCGGCTGGTGGAGACACTCAACGGGATGCAGATCACCTTGGAGTACTACATGGGACAGAGGCCGCTCGCCGGAGCCGCCGCTCAGTGAGTCCTGGCAAGTCTTCCCCTCATGGGCACCCACCGTCACGACGGCAACCACATCGCGACCGAACTGGAGACCCTCTGCAAAGGCATGGGGCTCCCCGTCGCAGAAACAGACGACCGCACTCAAGCCGTCGGCGTGCTGATCTCGTCAGCCGGCACGAGGGCCGCATCACTGGAGTGGTTCGTCTCCACTACCGCACGCTCAGCCGCGGCACGCGAACAGACCGAAGGACTGGCCGACGGACGCGCCGGCCTCCTGCACCGCAGCACACGTGCCTACGTGCACCACGCACTCACCGGCATCCTCCAGGAACTGGGCTACTCCGTCGCCCACACGACCTCCGGCCTGCGTATCGAGGGCCTACCCGGTGCCTCAGCCGGTGCGGAGACCGCCAGCACCCTCGCGGACTTCCTACGCGGCAGCCTCGACGGCCTGGCCGGCGTACCCGCCCGCGTGTAACCGCGCCGCCGTCGACAAGCGATGTCGACGCAACCTGCGGCCACACTGCAAAACGTCCTGCAAGACCGGCCTCGCACACCCGCGAGGCCGGTCATCTCCCGTACGCCCGCTTCCAGCGCGCCCGGTGTCGAGCGTCTCCCTGGCCGCGGCCGTTCACCTCGCTCAGGGACAGTAGAGAGGCCCCGTTGTTCCACAAGCCGAGGTGATCGCGGTGCACGGCGAGGATGCCGTGCTGCACCGCGAACCTCTCGGAGGGCTGGCTGAAGCGCGTGGTCGTCACGAACACCGCCAGGTCGGCCCCGAAGTACACCTTGGCACCCAGCAGATCGCGCAATTCGCGACTCGCGATCGTGCTGCTCGGCGCATAGCGCTTGCACTGGATCACTATGGTCCGCCCGTCCGGGAGACGGCCGACGACGTCGGCGCCGTTGTCGTTGGCACCGCCCACCCGCCGCACTTGCGTACACCCGTCCCGTCGGCAGAGGCTTGCGACCAGGTCCTCGAACTCGGTGCCGGTCATCGCGTCCACCTCGGCGAGAGTCCGGTGACCGGCCTTCACCGCCTCCTTCTGCCGCCACAGACGGTCCCGCCCACGCACGAGCCGATCCGTACGCCACAGCCACCAGCCCGCCGCGCCGACGCCGCCGAGGACCAGCGCGCCCGCGACGTACGGCCACACGGCCGACCAGAACACCACCAGCAGGACCAACACCAGACCACCGCCGACCGTCAGCGTCTTCAGTCGCGCCGCCCGCCTCCTGCGGGCAGCCGCACCCCCACGTCTACGCCCAGCCACGATCGAAGCCCCTCCCCCACAGGTCTGTGTAGGGCAGTCTGAGCAGCCCGACACCGTGGCAGAAGGGCGCGAGTCGGCCATGGCCGGATTGGACTGCCAGGCGAGGCGGTGTAGGCCCGGTAACGGTGAACGACGCGACCGCCTCGACGTCAACGGCAGCGACCCCTGTCGCTCTTTCCGGTTGTTCCCGAGTTGATCGACTCCGGCGATCCGACTGTGCCGCAACACTCGCGGCGTGGCCGACACAACATCGCACGCACCGGACGGCGCCAGCCCGTCCCCGGAGAATGAGCCCGGGTCAGCGGGAAAGGTGGCTGGCACCGGCCGGGTGCAGTTCTCCCGTGCGCTGGGTGCTCGCGCCTCGAACGACATTGCGGGCCCGCCGCCTAGTGGCCGAGTTCGGGCCGGGGATGGACGCCCAGACCGCCTGGATGATGGCGCGGCTGGCTCAGCACCCGGACGAGCTCCCGTACGCCATGTGGCACTGAACAGTGAGGAGAGGAGCGGCTGATTGCTCAGGCAACCGAGCAGGGTGGAGCACCCCATAACCGCTCGCTTCGCCTCTGAAGTAAAGGCTTCTCGGCTATCGGCCGTTGAGTTCGGCGCGGCACACCGTGCAGTACATGGCCGCATAACGTCCGTGCCGACGCATCAACTGACCGCATCCTGCGCACAGCCCCAACTCCCACGGAGGGCATCCCAGCGCGGCCGAGGCGGCAGCCCGCTCGACGGACGTGATCAGCGTTGGCTTCACAGACCGCTGCAGCGGCATCCGCGGCAGGGTGACACCACCGGTGGGTTGCCCGAAATCGCGGATGGGCCGCGCATCGCTGACGAACCAGCCCTCTTCCCCAGCGCGGCACGTTCGGTCGATCTCCTGGTCGGCGAAGGTGATCTGGTCGTCCTCCTCCAGTTCCGGCGCGACAGGGAGCGGCGCCTTCTCGCCGACCAACTCCCGCCACAGCTCGCAGTCGCCCGCCGGTACCCACATGTGTCGGCCGGCCCGGCCGCTGCCGCGATTGGGCACGTAGACGGGGACGCTCTCGCCTGTCGCGCTGGAGAGAACGAGATCCTCGATATGGACTGGCTTCTTCTCCGGCTGACACAGTGCGGGTAGGAACCACTCGGCATGAATGCCGTCGCAGTGGCCTGCTCCGTCGGACAGAGGGCAGTGGCGATCGCTGCTGGGCACGCACTTCCAAACCTGGAGGTAGCGATAGCCACCGCGGATCACCATCTCCTTGCCGTCGGTTATGTCCTTCCACGGCATGTCGTCCACACGGGCCCACGGCGCCCGGTCGATCAACGAAGCGGTACGGTCCTTCGCCACCCACAGGGGTGTGATGTCGTGCTGTACGGCGTTGTGAGACCTGCGGTGGACGCTGCTGGGACTGATGTGGTGGTACTGGATCTCCCAACCGATACGGATGCCGTCGGGGCCAGTGACGAGGGCATCGGAGACGGTCCGCCTGTTCCCTGCGGGGACTTCGGCTTTGGCCTTCAGACCGCATCGCCAAGCAGTCTCGACGATCCGCTCCTTCGTTGCCTTGTGCTGAGCGCTCTCCGCCGGCGTCGCCTTGTGGGTGATCGGCAGGTGCGCGGCGACCAGAGGGAAGCGCCCGCCGACGCGAGCACGCCGGATGAACATCCACGGCGACTTTCCGCCTGCTTCTGACGCGCATTCCTTTCCCTGGTGGTGTGCAAGGCACTCCAATAGTTGGGGATTTCGATCAGAGACGCTAGTCATGATCTCTTGGAGCAGACCGGGGTAGCCGTCGACTCCGAGATCGGGTTTCGTCAGGTTGATCTCAATGCCGTACTCGGTGTGCCACACGCCATTGGCCATCCGTCCAGCATAGAAACGCCCACTGACACTCCGACAGACCGCAACGTGGCCCGGTGAGTCCATGATCGACGGCGAACACGGGCCACCAGCGGCAGGCAGGATCGGACCGGTCGGTCACCGAAGTGACGTCGAAGACAGTTTTGACTGCTCCATCGCTGTCACCAGCATCTCGCTTTATACAGCACCACTCGAACGAGAGTTCCCGCCTAGGGTCCTCTTCCGCGTCCATCACGATCGGCGAAAACCCGCCCATGCGCAGCGCAAGTACGTCACCATCCCGACATGAACTGGGGAGGAACGTGTGGGTAAGCGCGAGCGCCGCCGCAAGCGGGAACGAGCCAAGAAGCACCAACCGCAACAGCAGCCAGCTGCTCCACAGCCAATCATTCTGGAATACCCGGAGGATGCCCCCCGCATCCGCGTCGTGATCAGCCATGATGCTCCCGAAGATGCCCAGCGGATCAGTGCCCTCTACTGGGAGATCAAGGACGACGGCACATGGGCCCGAACCGTCAGCAGCATTGGAGTAGCCAGCAACATCGGAGCAGTGGCAGCGGCGCACTCCCACGCCATCCTGCTGAGCTCCCTGTGCGCGAACTGCTCCGAACCGATCAACGTCGCCAACCGGTCCTGGGCCAACAAGGTTGGCGGCAAGTACCTCGACGTCGAAGCCCCGACCTACCTCTGCGGTGACTGCTCGGCGATCCAGAAGCGTGAGAAGGCCGAACGGCAGCAGCTGGCCGCTGAGAAGAAGCGTGCCGAGCAGGCGCGCGAGAAGCAGAAGGCCGAAGAGTTCGAACACCTGGTTGGCGAGGCGATCGAGGACGAGGAGGCGAAGATCGAAGCCATCAGCCGCCTCCCAGATGACAACCCTCGAGCCATGGCCCTCTACGTGGCGTTGGTCAGCTACGCCACCCGAAACCCCGGCAAGCAGCTCCCGAGCATCACGGGTATCGGCCCGATGGGTTGGACCGGCGACACCGCACAGGACAGGGAACTCCTACTGGCGCTCTACTACTCGAACCTGCTCGCCATCTCCCGGGAAACCCCGTTCCGAGCATTCGGCCTCTCCAAGGACGGTGGCGACATCACGTTCGGCGCCAATGACGTCGTGTGGAGGCTCATCGGCGACCGATCCGCCGCTCAGGAGCGCGTCAAGGAGATCACGAACAGGTTCAAGACTCAGCCTGGCCCACAGGGAGCCGCAGCGCGCGAAGCCTTCACCTCGTTGACGGACGAGATGGAAATCGCCAACGTCGCCTCGTATCTCAACGGCCTACTCACCAAGAAGTACGACTACCCAGAAGTCCCGGAGGCACGGCGGGAAGAACTCACGGACGTCATCGGCAAGGGTTTCGGGCATGGATTTACCTCTGGGCAGATGATCTGTTTCGCGTGGCGGGCCGCCGACTCCGCCGCGGCCTGGAAGGAGCGCAACCAGCGGATGGGACCGCCGGAAGCCGCTTCTGCCTCGGTGACTTCCCTGAACGGGAAGATCGACAAGGCTATCGAACTCCACCACGCCATCCCTGAGTACGAGGTCCCCCGCTGGCACGAGGCGCCCCTCGCACTCAGCAGCTTCCGGCGGCTGTCCGCAGACATTCGTTGGGTGTACAACCGCGAAGTCATCGAGGCGTGTCCCCACTGCGACCACCATGGTCTGCAGGAAACCGTTCACCCCGAGACCGGGGCAACGGCCATGCGTCGCTGCGTCCATCCCGTTGAGATCCCGGACCAACTTCAGGACGAAGAGCCAAACTGGTGGGACGACGCGCCCGATCCGGCGGACGTCTGAGCCGGAAACCCGCCGGCCGGCCCCCAGTTCAAATAGGGTCGGCCGGGCCAGCTCCACGGCGGTCGTCGTGCGCAACGGACGGGCACCCTGCGGCGGTCGGGCAACACCGGTCACACAGACGGAGTGCCCTGCCAGATACGTTGCCGTACCAGCGACGATCGCACAGCCCTCAGCTCGACCACGCCCGGGCAGGACCTCCAAGAGAGCCTCGTCTAGACCCTCCGGCTGAGAACCTTTCGTTGCCCTTCGCTGAGACTAGGTGTCAACCAGGGTGCATGCCCATGCGCTGGGCGGCACGGATTAGGCGCTGCTCTAGTTCCTCGCGTGGTACGAGAACCAGCCCGTGCTGGGCCATGGTGTAGGCCCAGGGACCAGGAGTTCCTGACAGCTCTCGAATGTCGGGCAGGAGGGTGCTGAAGAGCCTGATCTGGTCGGCAGTCCGTAGGTTGTTGTTGGCGTAGACCAGGTAGCGGACTCGGTGCTTTAGAACCGCAGCGATCTCCAACGGACGGGATCCGGAGAGGATCTTCTTGTCGGCTCCGACGCAGATCCTCTCCTCCCTCGCGGCCTCCGCCAGCCACACGGTGTCCTGAACATCCTCGGCGGCTTTGACGCCGTACTTCTCGCCGATGGATACGGTGTCGGGACACAGGCCCTTCATGCCCTTGACGAAGTCGTCGCCGTTGGTGCTGCGGTCCAGGAAGAGCCTCAGCGTCGGCGGGCCGCTCATGCGGCGATGTGGAGGTAGTAGTCGACCTCAGCGACCTGGTCGTCGGGCAGTCCGTGTGCGGCGGCTACCTCGTCATAAGGAACGCCTTCCCTGAGCGCGTCCTCGATCAGGGAAAGTGGGGTGCCGTTGTGGACGAAGTAGGGCTGGCCGAAGTTGACCGCCGGTTTGACCGCAACCTCAGCAATTTCCCAGCCGGGAAGCAGCACGCGGTTGGCATAGCCAGCCACGCCGTCGGAGTCGTAGCTGATCTGCTTCATGTAGCGCTCGACGACCTCGCGGAAGACGTACTGCCCGTTGCGCAGCACGATGACTTTGCGAGGCTCGATGCGTTCGTCGCCATCCAGGTGGTCGCTCACCTCATAGAGCAACTCCGCGCCGTCGGTGTACAGGCGCTTGGACGCCAGCGCGTGCTCCACTCCGAGCTGGTCGCGGACCAACTCGAGGGCAGGGCGGATCTTCTGCATGGGGACGTTTGCTGCCCTCAGCGCCGATAGGAACATGCCCTCGGCAAGCCCGATGAAGGGGATGGAGGCGCCGCGCCGCGGTTCACCCAGAGAGGTGATCAGTGGGTCCCCAACGACGTCCGGGCGGTCTGGGAAGTGATTGTGATAGCCGCGCGCCCACGATCGGAGCGTGGATGCGGGCGTATGCAGGTACCGTGCCGCTGCTTCCTGGGTATACAGCGGCACCGTGAAGCGAGTGTCCTCGTCGAGGAAGGCGTTGATCAGCGCGTCGATATCCGTCATGATCCGCCTCCTCTCCCCAGGCCCCACTCCAGTGTGCCCGTTCCGAAGGCACGCGGACCGCGGTGGAACACTAGCTGACAGAAATCTAACGAGCGAGGCCGCCCGCGGTTGTTTGGCGCACACCACCGTGCCTACCGAGTCGACTCCCGAGGATCACGTTCGATCGTCTCCGCTCCCTCCGCACGGCCGCAGCAATACGGTCGAGCTTCACTCGGTGGAAGTGACGCGAGAGGGTGAGCGCCAGCAGAGGGTGACCGATTGAGCACCGCCCCTTGCCGGTCGGTGTCGTGGCACGCCGCACGCCTGCGGGCCAGCAGCCTGCGACCTCACCACAGAACTGATTGCCCTTACGACCAAGACAGGCAGGAACGTTGCTATCGAAAGCCGGTGGTCAAGGTGCTCGGCGATCCCGACATCGTTACGCCGGCCCCCTCCTCGCCTACGGCACCGCACCCATGCCTGATCCGGCACCATCCGCACTCCACCGCAGGTCCAGGTCGACCCCTGGGTCGACCACCCCGTCCGCCCGTCCGCCCCTGAGCCAGCCTGCTCCGTCAGCCTGGATGCTGGGCACCAGTGACCACCAGGAAACCGTGACCGCCGCTCTGTCCGAGGCCGTGGCGGCGCGACAACAGACCATAGAACTTGGTCGGCTCGGCTGTGCAAGGGACGTCGGACGCATCGCCCCGATCGCGCGGCAAACGCTCACGGATGGGGATTTCCCACGCCTGTCCGGTTCCGACCGTCTCAGAGTGATCACCGGCAGCTGGGGCAGGCAGCCTGGTCTCAATTTTGGTCTCATTCACCCCCGTCCAGCTGCGTCCATAACCTCTGGCACCACCCGCTCCGCCCCAGGTCAGGACGCCCCTGGCTGAACCCGAACCCCCGGGCGAACATTTGGAAAGCGTGTTGGGGGCAACCCCTCACGAGTTCGAATCTCGTATCCTCCGCCAGTGCCTCACCGGGCACGATGTCGAAGGGCCCCACCGCTTGCGGTGGGGCCCTTCGACGTTGTCCGTCTCAGTCTCCGTCTCAGTTGGTTCTCGGGAGCTCCCACAGCGCGTCGCCGATCTGCTGCGCGACCTTGCGGAGCATGGTCCCCGTCACATGCATGTTGCGGGCGCGCGTCCGGGCCGCTCCCCAGGCTCCCCACCCATGATCGAGTCGAACACGACGTCCGGGACGCCGAGGATCAGCAGGACAGTCGCGGCGGTGTGGCGAGCTTCGTGGAGACGGCCGTCCCGTACGCCTGCGTCCCGCAGGAGCCGCTTCCAGGCCCGTCTGCGGCGTGACTTCAGCACGATCGACGTGCCCGCCCAGCTCGCCGCCGATTTGGCCCTGCTGACCGCCTCGCTGCGACCTCGTCGCCGACCGGGTCCGCCTGCTCAACCGGCAGCGAAGCGAAGGCTGCAAGCACATCCCGGCCGTGATCGCCCTCGCCCACCGACGCGTCGACGTCCTGCCGACCGCGTCGGTAACCCGCGCTTCGTGGTGGTCAGCGTTCCCAGTTTTCCTCGCCCCCAAGCCCGACCATGATCGGCTCGATTCGTGCCCGATCAGACACCAGGACACGAACTGCGGGTCTGGGCCCACCCATAGCCCTGCACCGTCTTGAAAGTCGATGCCCAACACACCACGGTCGCGGATATCGACCGCAACCACTGACTGCCCGAAGAGCGCTGGAACGGGGGCGAGACTCACACCTGTGCCGGGGTCCAGCTCATGCCACTCGCCAGCAGCGTCCAAATCGGCACCCAGCCGGTACCCCTCGTCCGGGTCCAAGGCACAGAGACTTAGAACGCTGTGCTTTCCACCCGAGCACCGATCAACGCCGCAGGCACCTTCACCCCGCCTCCCCACGTCCTCAGCACACTCCCAACACATGACTCAACGTCCGAGGGCGCAGCCCACATCCCAGCGGCGTGCCCCTGGCGTGCCCGCATGGACGAGGACCTGCGGAGAACACCGGGCAGCCACGGCGCACGGACATGCGAACGACCCCCGCCGGAACACCCAGGCCAGGGGCCGTTCTTACTGCTCATCGCGCGACCTCGCGCTTTTGCAGCGATTAATAGGTCTTCCAGTCGCTCCAACAAGCATTCAACACTTTAGTCCCCTCCATTACTGCGGCTTGCACACGAGCACGCACGATCCAATCAGAATCGTAGGCGTGGGTGTCCCAGGTCTGCTCCGCACCGTTACCGCCGTAAACTTCGTGCCAGGACCAGGTCTTCCACGTGCCGTTCTTGTTTTCCGTCTGGAGTCGAACACCCACGTGGTGACTATCAGCCTTATAGTCCTTCACATACAGACTCAGCGGGTCCAGTTTCTGAGGGCTCTCCCACTGCCCCCACCAGCTACCCCTGACCCCGGTGGCGTCACACATGGACCCTGTGGCAGCTGCGGCTGGCGAGGCTGCCAACGGGACGAACGCCGCTGCAGCAGCCATTACCGCGAGCGGCACCATAACACGCCGAAACTTCACGAGTTTCCCTCCCTCGAGCATGATCAACAAGAAGTTGATCGCAGAATGTAAACGAGTGTCAAGTCATCAAAATCAGCCACGAAGCCACCAGGAGATAAGAGACATTTCAACCCTTTTGCTCAAAATCTGGACGCGGCATGGCCGAGAACTCGCCAACTGTCGAAATGCTGCAACCTGCAAATGCGACGTGCGACAGAGGACGCAGCAGCAAAGTCGCGACACGCCCAATTAGCAGAAGGTTTCGCTAATCGAGCTCTAAATGCCAAGCGCTCACACGAGCGCCCGCCCGACCCGCCCTGCGGTCACGGAAAGGCGCTCAATGCCGGCGATCACACGTCCGGGACGCCGAGGATCAGGAGCACGGGCGCTGCGGTGTGGTGAGCGTCATGGAGACGGCCGACCCGTACACCTGCCGCCCGCAGGAGCCGCCTCCAGTCGTGGAAGTCGGTGTCGGGGCTCAGCGGCCCGCCGGTCGGCGAGGCGGAGGCGAACTGGTACTGCCGAAGCATCTTGACCAGCGGGTGGGCAGGCCGACGGTTCGCCGCCCGTCGCGGGACTTGGTGGACTTGTGCTCGCGCCGGGTCTGCTGTTTCTGAGGGCAGTAGCCAGCCTTACGAAGCCACGGGTCGTCGTCACACCTGTGGGCGTACGGCAGCCGGTTACGGTTGCAGACATATCCCGCGTCCAGATCGACGCCACCCCGGTAAAGCCCGAGCGCTTCCTCCTGATCAGGGCTGTGGGCGGCCACGACCTACGCGCCAGGGGCGATCCTCGGGGCTCGCCTCCGACATGATCTACGAGGCTGCCCCAGCTTACCGAACCCCCTCTCCTCGTCAGGCGAACACCTTGATCCGGCGTAGCGGGAGACGGCGTGGAGAGCAGGAGAGGCGCAGGAGGTCAGCCCGATCCTTCTCGCGGTTCAGGTCGCGCTTCCACAGGACCGTGTCTGACAAGGTCAGGAACCTCAAGCCGTTGATGACCTCGGCGCTTGCGATAAGAGCCGGAACGGTTCCGAAGAGGTGCGGGAACCATCCGTTGAGGACCTCGATGCGCCCTTCGAAGAAGGGGACGGATTTCACCTCTCCGTAGGGCGCGAAATGTGCCTCGGCCAGGGACCGAGCACGCTCCCAGCCGGCGCCGTGCGTCACGATGTCGAGATCGGAGATCTCGTCTCTCAACCCACGGATGAACAGCGGGGCGCTGCCCGCGACGACGAAGTCCTCGCGGGACAGCTTCAGTGTGCTGAGCCGCTGGAACGGCTCACTCTCCAGGCGTTCGAACAGCACCGGGCACCGGCGGTTCATGGAGCTCGGTCCGTCCCTGTGCGGGACGAAGCATTTGCCCCCCCAGTGCCCGGCTCTGCCCATGGTCTAAGCCTGGAGCGCGGTGAAGGAGGCCACCAGCGGCGGAATGGCAGCGATGAACCCGGCCAGCGCCGCGATCACGATGGCCACCCGGGCGGGCGAACCCTTCTCCATCTTCGAGACCGCGAAGGCGGCGAGCGCGATAGCGGTGATCGCTACCGCACCACTGACGACAAGCATCCAGACATGCGTTGTCACATCATCTCCTGAAGTCCGATTGCCGAGCCCTATCCGATGGCCGACGGCAGAGCGCCTTGGTAGGAGACGCACATAACGGCCCGTCGACCGCTCATCACCTTACGTTGCGACTTGTCCTGCATCTAGAGCCCGAGGGCATCAGGGAAGTGGGCAAGAAAGCCGCTGTGAACCTCGTCATTTGGCATGGTCTCGGGGCGAGCCGCACGTCTACGCTGGTCAAGTCGCCAGAAGTCTCTTTGCCGAGCCTTCGTCCGGCGTTCAGGCAGGCAAGCTGCGGGGGTGGTAGCCCGCGGCTTTGCCTGCTCCTGTCCAACTGCCCTCTCATACTCGGGCCGTAGACACCGTAGTAACCCGCCTACACACGGGGGCCTCAACTCTGAGCGAGGGCAGCCAGAGCTTCCATGTCGTGCAGCGTCAGATGGCGGTAGCCGATGTCGAGTATCCGCGCCTGGCGGAACTCGCGCAGACACCTGGCGATGGACACGGGAGACGCGGACACCAAAGCCGCCAGCTCCGGCTGGGTGAGCGAGAGATCGATACGTGTGCCGTCGGGTCCGTCCTGCCCGTGCGACTTGGCAAGTTCCACCAGGACGCGAGCCAGACGCACCCGCACGGTGTAGGTGTGCACCTCGACGCGCGCACGGGAGGCCTGGCGCAGCTTGTCACTGAGAACGTGAAGCATCGCCACCATGATCTCCGGGCGTTGCTGGGTGAGTCGGATGAAGTCCTGATGCTGCACCAGGCACGCGCGTACGTCGGTGGCCGCCACGACCGTTGCGGACCGCTGCGGATTGCCGTCAGCCGCCGAAAGCTCGCCGATGACGTCCCCCGGTCCGCGAATGGCAAGCAGCGTCACCTGGCCTGTCTCCGAGACGGCGGTCACCTTCACCAGCCCCTGCTTCAGCAGAAGCAGATAGGTGGAGGGCTCTCCTTCCTGGAACAGTACGTCATCGCGGTGGTAGCTCACCTCGCTCCCCGTGGCGAAGATCAGCTGCTGCGCTACCGGGGAGAGTTGTCCCAGGTACGTATGAGGAGACCAGGGGTGAGCTGAGCCATGCGTTCCGGCTGCACACATTAGTCATCTCCTAGAGGAGCGGACCCCTGATGATGGCAGACGGTGAGATGCGCTGAGAAGCGCGAGCGTGGCCATGACCACCCGCCACGACGTCTGCCCCGCTGTGCAGCCGCGTCTGGGGTGGGTTTGGCGCAGCCGCCGACGCAACGCGTATGCGTTGTTGGGCGGCAACCCTTGACACCCTCTGGCGTTTCTCCTGGGGTGGCTGTCCCTTGCTGGGCGGTGAGGGGCCTCACCCGCCGTATGCCTGCCTCCAGCGGGTCCTGTGGTGGGAGTCGCCTTGGCCCTGGCCGTTCAGGGCCGTGAGGGAGAGGAGGGGAGTGCCGTTGTTCCACAGGCCCAGGTGGTCGCGGTGGATGGCGAGGATGCCGTGCTGCACGGCGAACTTCTCGGAGGGGCGGCTGAAGCGGGTGGTCGTGACGAACACGGCCGCGTCGGCCCCGAAGTGCACCTTCGCGCCCAGCAGGTCGCGCAGTTCACGGCTGGCGATCGTGCTGCTCGGTGTATAGCGCTTGCACTGGATCACCACGCTCCGGCCGTCCGGGAGGCGGCCGACGACGTCGGCGCCGTTGTCGTTCGCTCCGCCCACCCGCCGGACCTGCGCGCACCCGTCTCTCCGGCACAGACGCGCGACCAGTTCCTCGAACTCCGTACCGGTCATCGCGTCCACCTCGGCGAGCGTCCGGTGCCCCGCCTTCACCGCCTCCTCGTGCCGCCAGACGCGGTCCCGGCCGCGCACGAGCCGGTCCGTCCGCCACAGCCACCAGCCCGCCGCTGCGACGCCGGCCATCACCAGCGCACCGGTGACGTACGGCCATACGGCCGACCAGGACAGCACCAGCAGGATCAGTAATGAACCAGCGCCTGCTGCCAGTGCCTTCAGTCGTGCCGCCCGCCTTCTGCGGGCAGCCGTTCCCCGTCCGCGTCCACGCCCAGCCATGATCGACGCTCCTCCCCCACCCGTCCGTGTACGGCAGTCTCAGCAGCCGGGAGCGGTGGGAGTAGGGCGCGAGTCGGCCATGGCCGGATCGGGCCGTGTTCTCGCCCTCCGTCAGCGACCGGCGAGCAGTTCGAGCGTGTCGATCACACGGTTCGAGAAGCCCCACTCGTTGTCGTACCAGGCGACCACCTTGACGTGGCGGCCGTCGACGCGGGTGAGGGCCGAGTCGAAGATCGACGAGGCCGGGTTGCCGACGATGTCGGACGACACGAGCGGGTCCTCCGAGTACTCGAGGACGCCTGCGAGCGGCCCCTGCGCCGCCTTCCGGTACGCCTCCAGCACGTCCTCGCGCGTCACGTCGCGGGCGACGGTCGTGTTGAGTTCGACGATCGAGCCCACCGGGACCGGCACACGGATCGAGTCGCCCGACAGCTTGCCGTCGAGGTTCGGCAGCACCAGGCCGATCGCCTTGGCCGCTCCGGTCGTGGTCGGCACGATGTTGACGCCGGCGGCGCGGGCGCGGCGGGCGTCGCGGTGCGGGCCGTCCTGCAGGTTCTGCTCCTGCGTGTAGGCGTGCACCGTCGTCATGAAGCCGTGCTCGATGCCTGCGAGCTCGTCGAGGACCGCGGCCAGAGGCGCGAGGGCGTTGGTGGTGCAGGAGGCGTTCGACACGATCGTGTGCACGTCCGGGTCGTAGGCCTCGGTGTTGACCCCGAACGCAAGCGTCACGTCGGCGCCGTCCGACGGCGCGCTGACGAGCACCTTCTTCGCGCCGGCGTCGAGGTGGGCGCGGGCCGCCTTGGCCGAGGTGAAGCGGCCGGTGGCCTCCAGGACGATGTCGACGCCGAGTTCGGCCCAGGGCAGCCGCGCCGGTTCGCGCTCGGCCAGCACCTTGATCCGCCGGCCGTCGACGACGAGGGTGTCCCCGTCGGCGGTCACCGGGCGGCCGAGCCGGCCGGCCGTCGAGTCGTAGGCGAGCAGCCGGGCCAGGGTGGCGGGCTCCGTCAGGTCGTTGACGGCGACGACGTCGAAGTCGCTGCCGCGTTCGAGCAGGGCGCGCAGCACATTGCGTCCGATGCGGCCGAATCCGTTGATCGCGATGCGCGTCATCAGTGGTGTCCCTTTCGGTTTCTGCGGTTCGCCACCAGCGTCGCGCCCGGGGTCCGCGCGTGACAGCGGCGGGATCGCCAGGGTTCAAAAGGATCGCGCCAGCCACGCTTCGGCCCCACCGGTCCGCTCACGGTGCGCGCCCCTGCCGGTGGGTCACTCGCCGCGGGCGAAGGTGTGGCGGTATTCGCTCGGGGTCGTGCCGAGGATGCGCTGGAAGTGCAGCCGCAGATTCGCGCCGGTGCCGAGGCCGACGTCGGCGGCGATCTGCTCCACGCTCAGTTCCGAACGTTCGAGCAGCTCACGGGCCACGTCGATGCGGGCGCGCATGACCCACTGCATCGGCGTGTACCCCGTGTCCTCGACGAAGCGCCGCGACAGCGTGCGCGCCGAGACACCCGCGTGCCGTGCGAGCCCGTCGAGGCTGAGGGGCTCGCCGAGCCGGTGCAGTGCCCACTCCCGGGTGGCGGCGAACCGCTCGCCGAGGGGTTCGGGCACGCTGCGCGGCACGTACTGCGCCTGGCCACCACTGCGGTAGGGAGCGGCGACCAGGCGCCGGGCCGCGTGGTTCGACGCGGCAACTCCGAGGTCGCCGCGCAGGATGTGCAGGCACAGGTCGATGCCGGAGGCGGCGCCCGCCGACGTCAGCACGCTGCCCTCGTCGACGAACAGGACGTTCTCGTCGACCCGGACGAGCGGGTGTTTCGCCGCGAGCGCCCGGGTGTAGTGCCAGTGCGTCGTGGCACGTCTGCCGTCGAGCAGGCCCGTGGCGGCGAGGGCGAAGGCGCCCGTCGAGATGGCGGCGAGCCGCGCACCCCGGGCGTGGGCCGCGATCAGCGCGTCGACGACGGCCTGCGGCGGGTCGTCGCGGTCCGGGAACCGGTAGCCGGGCAGGAAGACGATGTCGGCCCAGGCGAGCGCTTCCAGGCCGTGGGCGACGGAGTACGACAGGCCGTCGCCGCCGGTCACCAGGCCTGGTGCCGCCCCGCACACGCGCACCTCGTACGGCATGCTCGCGCGAGTCGTGAACACCTGCGCGGGGATGCCGACGTCGAGTGGTTTCGCACCGGGGAGGACGAGGACGGCCACGCGGTGCAGGCGGGAGGACGGCACCGGGACAGCGTACGAGGAGCAGCGGCGAAGGGCCGAGCCGGAACCGGCACTCCCGGCCGGCCTCCCGCGCAGGTATTCACGCAGGCCGTCGCTCAGGCATCCGCGCAGGCATTCGCGCAGGCATTCGCTCAGGCGGTCGCGCACGCCGTCGCTCAGGCATTCGCTCTGGCGGTCGCGCAGGCCGTCGCTCAGGCATCCGCGCAGGCCGACGGGGCCGACACCGAGGCCGTCGCTCAGGCCGTCGCTCCGGCATTCGCGCAGGCCGTCACTCAGGCCGACATGCAGGCCGACATGCAGGCGCCGCTCAGGCCACCGCTCAGCCGTCGCTCAGGCCGCCACGCGGGCCGCCGCTCAGGCGGATTTCGCCGCAGCCCGCTTCGTACCCCTGCTCCTGCCGCTGCCCGTGCCCGAGCCCGAGCCCGAGCCGGTCGGTGCTTTCGGTGCGTTCTTTCGGCGGGACTCCTCCGCCGGTGCGTCGGTGCCCGGTGGCGTCGTCCGCGGCCGTGCCGTCGCCCACTTCAGTTCGATCTCGAGCTCGATCTCCCCGTCACCGATCTCCACCTCCATCTCGCTGTGCAGGTCGTCGGGGATCCGCAGGCCCAGCGTTCCGGGGCCGAATTCCAGCTCCGTGTCCCCGCCTTCCCGCAGCGCGTCCGCGAGCGCCGTGAGCTGGTCGGCTGCCTCCTGGCGCGACAGCGAGCGCTTCTGCTCGAACTTGAGGTCCTTCATGGGGCCCTCCGATATGGCAGAAAAAGGGTGGATACGTCCATAGTGGCGTGCCGCGTGGGCTCGCGCGTCAGCCGCCCACCTCCGGGCCCCACTGCTCGGGCCCCACTCCGCGCCACTCGATCCACGGCGCCTGCGCCACGTCCGACGGATCGATCTCCAGGCCCGCGCGGCGGAGGAACTCCGCGACATCGGTCACGTTGTGGGCGAGTCCGAGGATCTCGCCGTCCACGCGGACCCGGCGGCCGCCCGAGGGCGACGGTGGGTGCACGATCACGCGTATCGGTCCGGACATGCCTTCAGGATCATCCGGGACGTACGGTCCCGCAGATCGGGGCGTCACCGGTGGAACCGCTCGGACGCGTCCCCCGCCGCCCGCCCCAGCTCCCGCAGCTCCCACCACGCCGCCGGGGCCGGCCGCCGCTGCTGCCAGTAGGGGTGGAAGTACGCCCGTACCGACAGCCGGTGCAGACGCCGGCGCAGCTCGGTGCGGCCGGGCCGGTCGGCGAGCTGCCGGTAGGTGGCACTCCACTCCCGCTGCGCCCGGACGAGGTCGTCGGGAAACGTTCGCATGCTCGAATTCAAGCATGTGTTCGATTTTTTCGGCCAGTGGAGCCCCTCGCTCCGTCCCGGTCCGGGCACCTTGTCCTGACACCGTTACCGGACAGCCGCAGCGCGGAGGCCGCCAGGAGGCGCATACTGAGGCCGATGACAAAGCCTGCTGCTCCCAAGCGTCATTTGCCCACCAGCCCCTTCAAGGCTCCGGTCGCCCCCGCTCCCAAGCACTTCGCCGTGGGTGACCAGGTCACCCACGACATGTACGGGCTCGGCCGGGTCATCGGCATGGAGGAAGGGATCGCCGCGCTCGTGGACTTCGGTTCGGCGCACATGCGGATCCCCAGCCCGTACGCCAAGATGACCAAGTTGTAGGACCTCCGTGCCCGCTCGGGGCACGCCTGGCCCGGACCGGGCCAGTACCGGAAAAGAGACGTCTCATCGAACCGACTTCGCTGTTCTCCGCCGTGGAGGGGCAGCCCAGCCGTTCCGGCGCGGCCTCGCCGCCCCCGGCGACCAACCCCTTCCAGGCCCCGGACTTCGGGGAGGACGAGGGCTTCACACCGGAGGACGTGACGGAACAGCCCTCCACGTCCAAGCGACCGGCGCGCCGCAGGGCGGCCTAGCCCCCCGGGCCGGTCCCAGAGCCGGCCCCGGCCCGGCACCCGGGGCCCCCGTCAGTCCCGTCAGTCCCGGGAGGACTCCTCGCCCGCCCGGTCCGACATCGGCCAGACGTACGGCAGGTCGTCCGGGACCCCCGGGAAGAGCGCCGCGTAGGTCGTGGGGTCCTTGCGGACCAGGGCCGAGCGGTGGCTCTCGTGGAAAGGGTCGTCGCCGAGCCAGGGCGGCAGCTCGCCGTCGGCGGCCAGTTGGTGCTGGTCCCGGATCGGGGTGTGCGGGCGGGTCGCCGCCAGATCGGCCACGAGCGTCGCCGCGCAGGTGTCCTGGTGACCCTGTTCACGCCAGACGCGGCAGACCTCTAGGCCGTAGCGCACCAGGGCCTCCTCGTAGCCGAGCCACATGCGCACGGCCGGGTGGTGGCGCCACCCGTAGCCGGGGACGACCAGGCCGCGCAGGACCTGCAGCACCTCGACCCGTTGTTTGCCGAGCCGGCGACGGTCCAGGGCCTGGGCCGTGGTGCGGAAGCCGGGGTAGGGCAAGAAGGTCTGCATGCCGTCCTCGGTGATCCTTACCGTGCGTCGGTGCGCGTGCCGCGCCTGCCGAGTGCCAGGGCCAGGCCGACCATGGCGATGCCCAGGGCGAAGTGGAGCCAGTCGTCCGCGGAGTTCAGCGGCACGAAGTTGGCGTCACTGTCGTGCCCGACGGACAGGCCGTACACCCACAGGACCAGGTAGACGGCGCCGCCGACCAGCAGGTACGAGTACGCCCCCGCGGCCGTGCCGGCGAGCATCAGGCCCGCGAGGCCGAAGACCAGGTGCACGAGGTTGTGCAGGATGGACACCTGGAACAGGCCGAACAGTTCGGCGTCCGACTCGTGGGAGGCGAAGTCCAGCGAGCCGTAGTCCGTGGTGATGCCGGGCACGAAGCCCAGCACGCCGAACACGAGGAAGACCAGGCCGGCCAGCAGGGCGGCCTGCTGGACGGGGGCCCGGGCGGCCTGGTGGGACGCGGGTGGGGTCATCGGCGGTGGCTCCTCACGCGAGGGACAGGTTCTGTTCCGCCCAGATGGTCTTGCCCGTGCCGCTCTGGCGGGTGCCCCAGCGCTCGGTCAGCTGGGCGACCAGCAGCAGGCCGCGGCCGCCCTCGTCGTAGATGCGGGCGCGCCGCAGGTGAGGGGCGGTGCTGCCGCCGTCGGAGACCTCGCAGATCAGGGTCGAGTCGTGGATCAGGCGCAGCTGGACCGGTGGCTCGGCGTGCCGGATCGCGTTGGTGACGAGCTCGCTGACGACCAGTTCCGTGACGAACACGGCGTCGGACAGCCCCCACCGTTCCAGTTGCGCCACCACGTCCTTGCGGGTCTGCGCGACCGCGGACGGTTCCGAGGGCACCGCCCAGGTGGCGACCTGCCGCTCGTCGAGCGCGCGGGTGCGGGCGATGAGCAGGGCCACGTCGTCCGTCGGCCGCGGCGGCAGCAGGTCGGCGAGGACCGCGTCGCACAGGGCGTCCAGCGAGGGGGCGGGACGGGCCAGGGCCTCCCGCAGCCGGTCGACGCCGGTGTCGAGGTCCCGGTCGGGGGCCTCGATCAGGCCGTTGGTGTAGAGGGCGAGCAGGCTGCCCTCGGGGACGTCGACCTCGGTCGCCTCGTACGGCAGGCCGCCCACGCCGAGCGGCGGCGCGCTCGGGAGCCCGACGAGATCGACGGTGCCCTCGGGGCTCACCACGGCGGGCAAGGGATGCCCGGCCCCGGCGAAGCAGCAGCGCCGCGTCACGGGGTCGTACACGGCGTACAGGCAGGTGGCCCCCAGATCGCCCGCGTTCGCAGCGGGGCCCGCGCCGGCGGTCCCGGCGGAACCCGCCCCGGCCGACCCGGCGGAACCCGCCCTGGCCGACCCGGCGGAACCCCTACCGGCCGTCCCGGCGGCACCCTCCCCAGCCATCCCTGCGGAACCCGCCCCGGCGGTTTCCGCGGAACCCGGCGTCCGCCGCTCGGCGTCGCTCTCCTCCTCCGTGTTCAGGCGGGCGACCAGGTCGTCGAGGTGGGTCAGCAGTTCGTCGCAGGGCAGGTCGATGTCGGCCAGCGTGCGGACCGCCGTGCGCAGCCGCCCCATGGTCGCCGACGCGACGAGCCCGTGGCCGACCACGTCCCCGACGACCAGCGCGACCCGCGCCCCCGAGAGCGGGATGACGTCGAACCAGTCCCCGCCCACCCCGGCGTGCCCGCCCGCCGGGAGGTAGCGGGAGGCGACCTCGACGGCGGCCTGCCGGGGCAGCCGCCGCGGCAGCAGGCTGCGCTGGAGCGTGACCGCGGTGGCCCGTTCGCGGGTGTAGCGGCGGGCGTTGTCGATGCTGACCGCGGCCCGGGCCGCCAGTTCCCCGGCCAGGACCAGATCGTCGTGGCGGAAGGGCTCCTGGGTGCGGTGCCGGACGAAGAAGGCGACGCCGAGGGTGGTGCCCCGGGCGGCCAGGGGCACGGCCATCACGGAGTGGATACCGAACGCGCGGACCCGGGCCGCACGCGCCGGGTCGCGGGCGAGCCACGCGGTGAACGCGGGGTCGGTCACCTCGTGCAGGGCGGGCCGTCCGGTGCGCAGGCTCTCGAAGTGCATCGAGCCCGGCGGGTAGGCGTCCACCGCGCCGGCCGCGACGACCGACTCCGGGGCGCCCGGGGTCACCGACCGCAGGGCGGCCCGGCGCAGCAGCAGCGGCCCGTCCGCCGGAACCGCCCGTGCGGGCGGCTCGGGCGCGTCGTCCAGGGCGGCCAGCAGGTCGACGCTGACGAAGTCGGCGAGGACCGGGACGGTGACGTCCGTCAGTTCCTGGGCCGTGCGCGTCACGTCGAGCGTGGTGCCGATGCGCCGGCCCGCCTCGGCGATCAGCTGGAGGCGCTTGCGGGCCCAGAACTGCTCCGTCATGTCGTGCGCCGACAGGCAGACGCCCCGGATGGTGCCCTCGTGGTCGCGCAGCGCGGACAGGAAGACCGACCAGGCGTGCTCGTGGCTCTCGCCGGGGGCGCGCAGGTAGTTCTCCTCGTACTGCGGCTCGCCGGTCCGCAGGACCCGGGCCATGTCGAGTTCCGCCCGCCGGCCGGCGTCGTCGACGACGATCTCGGACACGCGCAGGCCCCGCATCTCCTCCTCGGTGAGTGCCATGGCGCGTTCCATGTCGGCGTTGGCCCTGCGCAGCCGCAGCCGGGTGTCGTAGATCGCCTGGGCGCAGCACGGGGACTGGGCGAAGCTCCAGCTCACGAGGGATTCGTCGAGACCGGCCGGTGGCTGCCGGTCGGTCAGGGCGGAGAAGACGAACCAGGCGGGGCCGTCGCCGCCGGGTGGCCGGTGGTGGGCGAGGATGCCGACCGTCAGCTTCCGGCCGTCCCGGTGCCGCAGCGCGACGTCGCCGTTCCAGCGGGGCAGTTCGGCCAGCGTGGGCAGACCGCCCCGCACCGGGATCGGCTCGGCCAGCAGGTCTGCGGCACGGCGACCGGTCAACTGCCCTGCCGTATAGCCGAGGAGCCGCTCGGCGCCCGCGTTCCAGCCGGTCACGAGGCCGTGTTCGTCGAGGGTGACACGGGCCGTGAGGGAGGCGCCGACGAGGGCTTCGAGGGCTTCCGGTTCCTCTCCGGACGCCCCGGTGGCCCGGCCTGCGGTGACGGGCTGCTCCATGATCGGTCATCTCACTCTCGGGGGAATCAGCCGTAACCCCGGATATGCACAGATATCAACCTGCTTACCCCGATTGCGCCGGGTCTCACCGTGCCGCGCCGTCGAGAAGCCGAGCCTGCCTCCGCCCGGCCCGGGTAACCGCTCCCCCATGGGTCAGATCCTGGTGGGCACGTGTTCCTGGACCGACCGGGCGCTGGTCGGCAGCGGCTGGTATCCCCCGGGCCGGCGGAACGCCGAGGGCCGGTTACGGCACTACGCCGAGCAGTTCGGTGTGGTCGAGGTCGACGCCTCCTACTACGCGCTGCCGGGCGAGCGGAACAGCCGGTTGTGGGCCGAGCGGACACCGGACGGGTTCCTCTTCGACGTGAAGGCGTTCTCGCTGCTCACCGGGCATCCCACCCGGCAGGCGGTGATGCCGGAGGGGCTGCCGGCCGAGCACCGGGACCCGGGGGTGCTCGACCGGGTGTGGGCCCGGTTCGCGGCCGGGATCGAGCCGCTGCGAGCGGCCGGGCGGCTCGGGAGCGTGCTGTTCCAGTTCCCACCCTGGTTCCGGCCCGGGCAGCGGGCGGAGGCGTTCCTGAGGGAGTGCGCCGAGCGGACCGCGGGCTGGCCGCTCGCCGTGGAGTTCCGGCACCCCTCCTGGTGGGAGCCGGGACAGGACGAGGCGACGGGCGCGCTGCTCGCCCGGCACGGCATGGCCGCGGTCGCCGTCGACATGACGCAGACGCTCGCGTCCTCCGTGCCGCCCGTCACCCCGGTGACCTCGCCCCGGCTGTCCGTCGTGCGGTTCCACGGCCGCAGCACCGCGTGGGGGACCGGCAGCAAGGAGGACCGGTTCCGGTACGCGTACGGCGAGGAGGAACTCGCCGAGTGGCTGCCCCGCGTACGGCGGCTGGCCGAGCGGACCGAGCAGGTCCACGTCCTGTTCAACAACTGCTGCGGGGACGCCGCCGTCCGCGCCGCCGAGGCCATGACCCGGCTCCTCGACCGGGACCCGCCGGCGGCACGGCTCCCTAGTAGTGCTTGGTCAGGTCGGTGTTGGGCTGGTTATGTCGCGGTTGCAGGTGGGGCAGGCGCCGGTCCAGGTCGCGAGGAGTGTCTGCAGCTC
>NZ_JBEZOK010000027.1:0-131419 GCF_040706515.1 Streptomyces sp. NPDC047880
GTTCGCGCACCAGGACGTGCCCTTCGACGCGATCGTGGACCGGCTCAACCCTGTCCGTACCCAGGCCCATCACCCGCTGGTCCAAGTGCTGTTCGCCTGGCAGAACATCACCCTGCCCGACCTGCGCCTGCCCGGTCTGGACATCTCCCCGTTGCGCGCGGACACGCTGACCGCCCGCATGGACCTGACCTTCAGCCTCCGTGAGCGGGTCGACGACGCCGGACGCCCTGCGGGCATCGGCGGTGTGGTCGAGTACCGCACCGACGTCTACGACGCCGGGACCGTCGAACGCCTCATGGACCGCTGGCAGCGGCTGCTCATCACGCTGCTCGCCGACACGGCCCGCCCGGTGCTGTGGGCCGACCTGCTCGACGAGCGGGAGCAGGTGCGGCTGGACGTGCTGGGTCATCGGTCGGTGCTGTCCGAGGCGGCCGACGACCCCTCGATTCCGCAGCTGTTCGCGCAGCAGGTGCGTCGGCGGCCCGACGATGCCGCGCTGACCTTCGAGGGCCGGTCGTGGACGTACAACGAGCTGGACGAGGTCTCGACGAGGCTGGCGCACCTGCTGGCCGACCAGGGCGTGGGCGCCGGTGACCTCGTCGCGCTGCTCCTGCCGCGCTCGGAGCACACCGTGATCGCGATCCTGGCGCTTCTCAAGCTGGGCGCCGCATATCTGCCGATCGACGTCAAGCACCCCGACGAGCGCGTGACGTTCGTCCTCGGTGACGCCCGGCCCGTCCTCGTCCTGACCACGGCCGGCCTGGCCCGTCGCGTCGAGGCGTCCGGGCTGCCGATCGTGGACGTCGAGGACCCGGGGACGGCCGCGCAGCCCACCACGGCGCTGCCGCTGCCGGACTCCCGCCTCCTCGCCTATGTCACGTACACCTCCGGAACGACCGGCGTTCCCAAGGGGGTTGGCATCACGCACGCGAACGTTACCCAGATGTACGCGCCCGCGGAGCGGTCCTACGTGCCATCCCCGGACCAAGTGTGGTCGCTGTTCCACTCCTATGTGTTCGACGTGTCGGTCTGGGAGATGTGGGGCGCCCTGCTGCACGGCGGACGCCTGGTCGTCGTACCCGAGCACGCCGTCCACTCAGCCGACGACTTCCACCGGTTGCTCGTCGATGAACAGGTCACCACGCTCAACCAGACCCCGTCGGCACTGGAAATGCTCGCGCCCGAGGGGCTGGACCGGATCCGCACCATCTTTGTGGGCGGCGAGGCGTGCTCCGCCGCACTCGTCGAACGGTGGGCCCCCGGCCGGTCCGTGATCAACGGATATGGGGAGACGGAGACGTTCTACGCGTCGATGAGCGGACCCCTGCGTCCAGGTCATGGCGCCCCCATCGGTACGCCGGTGCCGGGTGACGCGCTGTTCGTGCTGGACGCGGGTCTGCGCCGGGTGCCGGTGGGCGTCGTCGGCGAGCTGTACGTGGCCGGGCGCAGCGTCGGCCGGGGCTATGTCAACCGGCCCGCGCTGACGGCGTCGCGGTTCGTGGCGTGTCCGTTCGGTCCGGCGGGTTCGCGGATGTACCGCACCGGTGATCTGGTGCGCTGGAACCAGGATGGTGAGCTGGAGTACGTCGGGCGCTCGGACGACCAGGTGAAGATCCGTGGCTTCCGCGTGGAACCGGGCGAAGTGGAGGCGGCGCTGGCCGCCGTGCCCGGGGTGGAGCGTGCCGCGGTGGTGGTGCGGGACACCGATGCCGGCAAGCAGCTGGTGGGCTATGCCGTACCCGCCGACGCGGCCGCGGGGCTCGACGGCGGAGCGGTGCGCGGGGAGGTCGCGGTGCGGCTGCCCGAGTACATGGTCCCGGCCGCGGTCGTGGTCATCGACGCGCTGCCGCTGACCGTCAACGGCAAGCTGGACAAACGGGCGCTTCCGGAGCCCGAGTTCTCCGGCGGCGTCTACCGGGCGCCGGCCTCGCCCACGGAGGAGGTCCTGGCGGGGATCTTCGCGCGGGTCCTCGGCCTGCCGAGGGTCGGCGTGGACGATTCCTTCTTCGACCTCGGCGGCAACTCGCTCTCCGCGATGCGGGTCGTCGCGGCCGTGCGCGAGTCCTTCGACTCCGAGGTCGGCGTGCGTGCCCTGATGGAGGCGCCGACCGTGCGCCGTCTCGGTCTGCAGCTCCACAGCTGGTCCGCCGCAGACGAGATGCCCCAGATCGTGAGGGTGTGCCAGGGCACTGGAGACCCGCTCTTCTGCGTCCACCCCGGTGGCGGCGTCAGCTGGGCCTACCGGGCCCTGGGGAGCCTCTTGAAGCGCCCGGTCATCGGCATCCAGCAGACCGTCGACGACGGTGAACGCCCCCGCAGCGTGCGCGAGATGGCCGAGCAGTACGCCGACCTCGTGCAGTCGATCAAGCCCGAGGGCCCCTACGACCTGCTCGGCTGGTCCTTCGGCGGGGTCGTCGCGCACCAGATGGCGACCGTGCTGGAGCGCCGGGGTGCGGAGGTGCGGCGACTGGTGCTGCTGGACGCGGCGGTGGTGGAGTCCGGCACGACCCGCACACCGGAGGAGGAGTTCGACGAGATCGACGTCCTGCGGTACTTCGTCTCCAAGAACGTCGACCTGCCCGACCCTCCCGAACTGGCCTCCCAGGAGCAGATGGTGGAGTGGATCGAAAGCCAGTCGGCCCTCGGCGCCATGATTCCACCGGCCTGGTTGATCGGCCACGTCGTGCGCAACCTCCGGTACAACTCGGAACTCTGGCACCGCCATACGCCGGACGTGTTCGGCGGCAGCGCCGTGGTGTTCCGGGCCGCCTACGAGAAATCCCGTACGAGCCATTCGCGCGACTGGACGCGTTATGTCGCCGGTCCGGTCACCGAATACGCCGTGGAATGCGGACACAACGACATCCTGAGCACCGATGTGGTGGACGCCTATGGCGACCGACTGCACGCAGAACTGGAAGGTGACGCCGATGACTAGGCCGGGCGAATTTCCCTACGAGGCCGGAATTCATCCGAAGGGGTATACGTCGCGGCCGTGGACGATCAGGCAGCTCGCGGGCCTCGGCGACGGACTGGACACCAACAAGCGCTTCCGCTACCTCCTGGACCGCGGCGAGACCGGGCTGTCCCTGGCCTTCGACCTGCCCACGCAGTTGGGCCTGGACCCGGACGATCCGGCTGCCGTGGGCGAGGTCGGCCGCGCCGGAGTCTCGGTGGCGACCGTCGACGACCTGGCGGCCGTGTTCGACGGGATTCCGCTGGACCAGGTGTCGGTCTCGTTCACCATCAACGCGACTGCGCCGATGATTCTCGCCCTGTGGATCGTCGTCGCCGAGGAATCGGGCGTCGACCCGACACTGCTGCGCGGCACGCTGCAGAACGAGATGCTCAAGGAGCACGCCGCCCGCAAGGCATTCGTGTTCGACCTGGACGACAGCTTCCGCTTCTCCCTGGACGTCATCGAGTACTGCGTACGCCACCTGCCCAAGGTCAACCCCGTGTCGATCTCGGGCGGTCACGCCCGCGAAGCCGGCGCGAGCCGGGCCATGGAAGTGGCACTTGGCATCGCCGACGCGGAGACGTACCTCCAGGGCATGCTGGAGCGCGGATTCACCGTCGACGAGGTCGCGCCGCGGCTGAGCTTCATATTCGGCACCCACATGGAAGTCCTCGCCGAGGCAGCGAAGTTTCGTGTGCTGCGCAGGATGTACGCCACGCGCATGGTGGACCTCTTCGGTGCCACCGAGGAGAAGTCGACCCGCATGCGCATCCAGGTCAACACCTTCGGTTCCGCTCTGGCCGCCAGCGAACCACTCAACAACATCGCGCGCACCACCGTCCAGGCCATGGCGGCCGTCCTCGGCGGAGTGCAGTCGCTGCACGTGTGCGGTTTCGACGAGGCCGCGCAGACCCCCGGGCAGCTGTCGGCACGCGTCGCGCTGCGCGTCCAGCAGATCCTCCTGAAGGAAACCGATCTCGCCCGGCACATCGACCCGCTCGGCGGCTCCGACGCGATCGCCCACATCTCCGACGAGATCGAGGCGGAGGCCGCAGGCTTGCTCGACGACATCGCGGCCCGCGGCGGACTGCTGAACTGCCTGCGCAGCGGCTGGTTGGAGGAGCAGATCGACGACATGGCCTACAACGGCGGCGGCCCCACGGTCGGCGTCGTCGACGCTGAGGAGTCCGAGGAGGAGGACTGGCTCACCGAACGGCAACTGCGCTCCGGCGTCGTTCCAGGGCGCCGCCGGCCCTTCCGGCGGGGGACCTGCGAGGCGGAACTGCGCGCTCTGACCCACGACGTCGCGGCGGGCCGCAACGTCATGGACTCGGTGATCGCGGCAGCGCGGGCGCGGGCCAGCATCGGCCAGATGCAGCGTGCCCTCGCGGAAGGACTCGGCGCGCGGACACCGTGTGCATGACGGTCCGTTGACACCCGTTTTTCCCTTCGAGCCCGCACACACGGACGTGTCGGCGCTCGCCATCCGAGTCGATAGTGAAGAGATATGAACAAGCAGCAGCTGACCGACACCATCATCGCGATCTGGGAGCGGGCCATCGGCGAGGACGGCCTCACACCCGAGGACAACTTCTTCGACCTGGGCGCCGATTCACTGACTGCCGCGAAGATCGTCGCTCTCATCGAGCGCGAATACGGTCTCGAAGCGGAACTGCACCTGATATTCAACAACCCCACCATCGAGGAATTCGTGGACGCCGTCGACGAGGCGCTGGCCGCGATGGCACAGCCGGGAGCCGGCGCATGACCGCGCACAGCATGCGGTCGCTGTGGGGCGGCCCCGTGACGCCGGACTGCTTTCTCACGACGTTCGTCCGCCGCGTCGCCGAGGACCCGCACCGTGAGGCGGTGGCCGACGGCGGACGCTCCTACAGCTACGCCGAGTTGGCGGCCTGGGCCCAGGCGGTGGCGGACGACCTGGAAGCGGCCGGTGTGCGCACCGGCGACCGGGTCGCCGTGACCCTGCCCCGCGGCGCGAGTGCCGTCGCCGCGCTGCTGGGGGTGATGCTGCGCGGCGCCGCCTATGTGCCGCTGGACCCCGAATACCCCGCTGACCGGCTCCAGTTCATGATCGACGACTGTGCGCCGCGTGCCGTCATCGCAGCCGACCACACGCCCGTGCACGCCAGCGGCCCGACGGTGCGCATCCCCCCGGCGCCCAAGGTGCCCGAACCGCTGGACCTGCGCCCGGTCGCCTGCGACCCCGGCCTGCCGGTCTACATCATCTACACCTCCGGATCGACCGGCTGGCCCAAGGGCGTCGCCTTGAGCCACCGCTGCATCGACACCATGGCCGACTGGCAGGCGTCCCACTCGCCGCGCCCCGACCTGCGCACCGCCCAGTTCGCGCCGCTGAACTTCGACGTCGCGTTCCAGGAGATCCTCGGCACGCTCTGCGGCGGCGGCACGGTGGTGATCATGCCCGAGAAGCTGCGGCGCGAGCCGGCCCGGCTACTGCGCTGGCTGGCCGACCAGCGGGTCGAGCGACTGTTCATCCCGTTTGTCGCCCTGCAGATGCTGGCGGTGACGGCGCGGCCCGACACCCTGGAAACGCTGCACCTGGTCGAAGTGAACACCGCCGGTGAGCAGGTCGTCTGCTCGGAGGACATCCGGTCGATGTTCGCTGCCATGCCTGGCTGCCGACTGGTGAATCACTACGGGCAGAGCGAGTCCGCCATGGTCACCTCCCACATCCTGGGACCCGACTCGTATGCCTGGCCCCACCTGCCGCCGATCGGTGTCCCCCTGCCCGGGTGCGAGCTCCTCGTCGACCCGGAGGACCCGGAGACGCCCCACATCGGCGAACTCCTGGTGGCCGGGCATCCGTTGTCGGACGGATACCTGGGGCGGCCGGAGCTTACGGCCGAGCGGTACATCACCATCCCGCCCTCGCCGGCCGGCCACACCCGGGCCTTCCGCACCGGTGATCTGGTGGAGCTCACCGACGAGGGCCTGCGCTTCCTGTCGCGCAAGGACAGCCAGACCAAGATCCGCGGCATCCGCGTGGACCTTCTGGAGGTCGACGCGCAACTGCTGGCCGACCCCGACATCGCCACCGCCGCGACGGCCCTGGTGACGACCCGGTCCGGCCACGCCAGCCTGCGCGCCGCGGTCGTCCTCCGCGCGGGCCGCGCCGGGCCGGTCGAGGCGACCGCGCTGGCGCGGCTGCGCACGGTACTGCCGGAGGTCGCGGTCCCCGTCTCCGTGACGGAACTGCCCGAGCTGCCGAGAACGCCCAGCGGGAAGATCGACCGGGAGGCCGTGGTGACGCTGATCACCGACGATCTCGGCAGGCGCCGGCGCGACCGGGTCGGCCGCGCATGACGACTGTTCTGCACGAACGGCTCGCGGATGCGGGCCAGTACGCCCTGTGGGCGGAAGCCACCATCGATCCGTCCATCAGCGGCGGCGGATACTTCGCCGTGACCTTCCACGGCGCCGTCGACGAACGCCATCTACGTGCCGCCGCGCAGGCGGTGCTGCGGCGGCACGAGCCGCTGCGGTCGGTGCTGCGCCTTGTCGACGGGCGTTTGCACCAGTGCGTCCTGTCGGCGGAGGACACCTGCTCTTTCGCGCGCAGTGACCTCCCCTGTGCGGACGGCGCAGAGAGGGCCGCGGTCCGTGCCTGGCGCGAGCAGCCCGAGCAGCACCGCCGCTGGGACCTGGCCACCGAGGCACCCATCCGCTTCCAACTCCTCACCCATGCCCCCGGCCGCTGCTCCGTTGTGTTCGAGGCCCATCACGCCGGATTCGACGGGCGCAGCAAGTTCATCGTGGCCCGCGACTTCTCGCGCTACCTGGCGGACGCCAGAGCGGGCCTTCCGGTGGACCCTGCGCCACTGGCTGCGCCCGTGACACCGGTGGTTCCCAACGACGTGACCGAGAAGGCCATCGCGTTCTGGCGCGGGGCCGTCGACCGGGCAGCGCCGGTCGCCTTGCCCGAGGGCGGACGCCTGGGACAGCGGACGATCACCTCCTCGCCGACCTTGGAGTTGGATCCGTCCGCGGTCGCCACCCTGCGTACGACGGCCCAGGCGCTGAAGGTGAGCACCTTCACGATGCTCCTGGCGGCGCTGACCCGCCAACTGGCGGTCTACGGCAACAGCACCCCACTGCTGGCCCTGGCCTGCGACGTGAGCGACGAGCACACCCGCCATGTGGCCGGCCTCCAGATCAATGTGGTCCCCCTGGCCCTCGAAATCGTCCGGAATGCGTCGGTCGAACAGTCCGTGGCCACCGCACGCCGGGCGCTCGACCATCTGGCGCGCTACCGCCGGGTGCCGTTCGTCGACCTGGTCGCCGGCGTGCCCGGCAAGCCGCTCGCCCGGCTCGGCACCGAGCTCGGCCTCTCCTTTCCCCGGCCGCCGGCCGGACTGGAGGCGACCGTCCCGGGCCTGCGCACCGCGTGGGACTTCTTCACGCCGAACACCAACGCCACCCTGGCCAGGACGCTGCAGATCCGGGCGGACTGGCCCCGGTGCCGGGTCCGTCTCGACTACCGCCAGGACCTCATGGGAGCGGCGGAGGCCGAACAACTCCTGGCCGACTTCCGCACCGCCGTCTCGGATTTCGCCGCACAGCGCACGGCCTCCTCGGTCGGCCCGGCACGCGCGGACCGCCCGGAGACGGCCACCGACGGAACGCCGTACCTGTGCGCCGGCGTCCGCGCGGGAACCATACGGGACGACGACGCCCCCCATCCGCCGCGCGTGGTGCCCGCGGCAGGCGTCGCCTTCACGGTGCACGGCCGGTCGGGGCAACCGCTCCCGCGCTCGATCGCGGGAACGCTCCACGCCCGGCTGCCCGACGGCCGCGACATACCGACCGACGACTGCGGATACGTCGCCGCCGACGGCCATGTGCGGCTCCTCGGTCCGCGGGACGGCCGGTGGATCCGCACCCGTGGCCTCATCGACGCCTCCGCCGTCGCCCGCGTCGCCCGAACCCACCCCTGGGTCCGGGAAGCGGTCGTACGGCTGGAGAAGGCCCGGACCGAGACCGCGGTCCTCACCGTGACCGGCACCGGCCCGGACGCCCCGAGCGCGCGCGAACTCCGCGCCTACCTGCGCACCTGGCTGCACGGCAACGACCTGCCCGGACGCATCAGAATCCGCCACTCCGACACCCCCGCCACATCAGCCACCCCCACCGAAGAAGGTTGATCATGGACGAGCTTTCCGAAGCAGTGATCGCGGGTGCCTCCCCCGACACACTGGAGCGCCTCCCCGTTCCGGCCGACTACAACGCGGCCTATCTCAGCGCCGAGGACGTGGGCATATTCGCCGGCGTGGAGGACAAAGACGTTCGCAAGTCGATACACCTTGGCCGGGTCCCGATGCCCGAACTCGCTCCCGACGAGGTGCTGATCGCCGTCATGGCCGCGGCGATGAACTACAACACCATCTGGTCCGCGACCTTCGAGCCGCTGCCCACCTTCAACTTCCTGCGCTACTACGGGAAGCAGGGCGGCTGGGCAGCCCGGCACGACCAGCCCTACCACGTGCTGGGTTCGGACGCCGCCGGAGTGATCGTGCGCGTCGGCGACGGCGTGCGGAACTGGAAGGTCGGTGACCACGTCGCCGTGGCGACGGCGCACGTCGACGACCAGGAACCGCTTACCCACCACGACGGCATGCTGGGCGACGAGCAGCGGGCCTGGGGCTTCGAGACGAACTTCGGCGGCCTCGCCGACTACGCGGTCGTCCGGGCCAGCCAGCTGCTGCCCAAGGCGGCCCACCTCACCTGGGAGGAGGCGGCAAGCAACCCCCTGTGCGCGGGGACGGCCTACCGGATGCTCGTCAGCGAGCGCGGCGCCAACATGCGCCAGGGCGATGTGGTGCTCGTGTGGGGCGCGGCGGGCGGGCTGGGCGGCTACGCCGTGCAGTTCGTCCGCAACGGAGGCGGCATCCCGATCGGCATCGTCAGTTCGGACGAGAAGGCCGCGATCGCCCGCAAACTCGGCTGCGAGCTCGTCATCGACCGTCGCGAGATCGGGGAGATCTCCGCCGACCCGGACGTCACCGTGGCAACCGGGAAGCGCCTCGGCAAGATCATCAGGCGGGAGATCGGCGAGGACCCGAACATCGTCTTCGAGCACGTGGGCCGCAAGACCTTCGGCATCTCGGTGTTCGTCGCCCGGCGCGGCGGCACCATCGTGACCTGCGGGTCGAGCACGGGCTACCAGCACACCTTCGACAACCGCTACCTCTGGATGCGCCTGAAGAAGATCGTCGGCAGCCATGGGGCGAATCTGTACGAGCAGTGGCAGGCGAACCGCCTCATCCAGCGCGGCCGGGTGATGCCGATGCTGTCCATGATCCACCCGTTCCACGAAGCGGGCGAGGCCGCTCGCGCGATTCAGCTGAACGAACACCTCGGCAAGGTCGGTGTGCTCTGTCTGGCCCCCTCGCCGGGCCTCGGTGTCACCGATGCCGCGCTGCGCTCACGGATCGGCGAGGACCGGGTCGCCCCGCTGATGTCGGCATGACCGCGTCGGTTGCGCGCTCGGACACGGGAAGGGCGGGGGAACAGATGCATCGAGTCCGCGTGGTGGTCGCCAAGCCGGGGCTGGACGGCCACGACCGGGGGGCCAAGGTGGTGGCGCGGGCCTTGCGCGACGCCGGCATGGAGGTCATCTACACCGGATTACGGCAGACGCCCGAGCAGATCGTCCACACCGCACTGGAAGAAGGTGCCGACGCCGTCGGCCTGTCCCTGCTGTCAGGCGCCCACATGGAGTTGGTGCCCCGCGTGCTGAAGCTGCTCGCCGAGAACGATGCGGCGGACATACCGGTCTTCTGCGGCGGCATCATCCCGCCGGCGGACGCACGCCGGCTCGTCGAGATGGGCGTGCGTCGCATCTTCTCCTCCCGGGACTCCCTCCCTGTGATCATCGAATGGGCACACGCCAACCTGCGTCCGCTCGAGGTGGTGGGGTGACCGGCAGCCCCCGCACGAGGCGCTGGAATCCGCACGGCGCGGTGACATGGAGGCGTCGGCCCGGATGATGGCCCACGCGGAGAATCACGGCCTCACCGAGGCCGACCTCGGCACTCCGGGGGCCCCGGATCACACCGGCACGGTCGTCGCATACCGGTCCGCCAGGGGTCGGCAAATCGACGTTCTTCTCCTGCCTCGTCGCCGAGTACCGGCGGCTAGGGAAGCGCGTGGCGGTGCTCTGCTTCGACCCGTCATCACCGCTGACCGGCGGCGCGCTGCTCGGCGACCGCATGCGGACGCAGGACGACGCGGACGACCCTGGGGTGTTTGTCCGGTCAGTGTCCAGCCGGGGCCACCTCGGCGGGCTCTCGGCCACCGACCGGCCCGTGATCGCGCTCCACTCTGCGGTCGGATACGACGTTGTCCTGGCCGAGACCGTGGGGCCGGGCAGTCGGAGGTCGAGATCGCGTCGGTCGCGCACCGGACGATCGTCGTCCTTGCGCCCGGAACGGGTGACAGCATTCAGACGGCCAAGGCTGGTGTCCGACCGCCGGCCGGCGCGAAAGGGCCGCAGAGGTCGTCGCGGCCCTGGGTGTCGACCACCCAGTTGATCACCTTGTGACGGAACGGCGATGACGTCGATGGCAATCCATCTCCTCGCCCTGACCTCGGGCATACACCAAGAGGTTGCCCGAGAGCTGCTCTCGAAGCGGGAAGTCCTATCCACGGCGGCAAGACTTGGCGTGAGTTGAGTGGTGTCGACTGTGCGAACAGAAGTACCTTCCCAGGTGCACAACTTCCGCCACATTGAACTAGTCTGATTATTCGTCAGACCCACGCCAATAGTGATATTTTGGCAAGTGTTCGCTAAGGCTGGGACCACAGTTGGCCGGGGTGCTGCCCCGGGCGGCTCGCGCACATGTGAAAGGCGTTGATACTCATGACTGTTGGGTACCGTGACACCTCGCAGGACCTCCGAGTGCGAGTGCAGGGTGAACCCGTCGATTCGTACCCGGAGCTCCCACCGGAGGTCGCACGGGGTGCGGTGCACCGCATCACCCTCGTCGGAGAGGAAGTTCTGCACCAGAGGTGTCGTCCGGTCACCGAATTCGGCACCCCCGAGCTTTCGGGACTAATCGACGACATGTTCGCCACGAACGAGGTGGCGGATGGCGCGGGGCTCGCCGCCAACCAGATCGGCCTCGACCTGCAGTTGTTTGTGTGGGATATCACTGACGAGTGGGGGGTGCGCCACGTCGGGCACATCGCCAACCCGGTCCTGGACGAGATCCCGAGCGAGGATCGCGTGCTGATCGAAGAATCCGAGGGCTGCCTTTCCGTTCCCGGCCCCTACCGTATGGTGCCGCGCCCTGACCGCGCCGTCGTGCGGGGGCTTGACAAGGACGGCAAGCCCCTGGTCATCGAGGGCAGAGGCTACTTCGCCAGGTGCCTGCAGCATGAGACGGATCACCTGCACGGTCACCTGTATCTGGACCGGCTTACCCAGAAGGAACGGAAAACGGCGCTACGTGAGATGGCTGAGTCTAAGGACAAGATGTTCGCTCGGCGGGCGGCTAGGGCCAAAAAGTTGGGAAAGTGACCACTCGGAGGCGCGAACGCGAGGGAATCCCTTGAGTTCGCGGTGCCCCGAAAAAATCAACGACGTTGGCCCACGGGAAACGTATGATCGGGAATATGTTGCGTAACCAACGCCTCCTGCCTCCAATTGCTCGAGCCAACCCGGCAGGACTCCGTCATCGGTAAGTGGCTGGCGAAAATGGGGAAGGGGTGCACCACATAGCGTTCGGTACGGCGGATGTGGGCGCGGCTTCTGAGGCCGTCCGGGACAAGGGCGTGCAGGTGCTCCACGATGAGCCACGGCCAGGTTCCATGGGGTCGCGGGTCAACTTCTCGCACCCGAAGGACTGCCACGGTGTGCTGACCGAATTCGTCACCACCGCTTCTCCGGACTCGGATGAGGCGCGGGGCGTGACTTGATGTCCGTGTCTTCTGGGAGAAGTCGGCCCGGCTGTCGCCGCACCTTTGTCGGTCGCCGGCCCTGCCCTCATCAGCCGGCCCGCGGCGGAATTCGGCGGGCATCGCCCGCCACTTGACGCCGTTGTCCACGAGACAGCGGATCGCGTCCAGCACCGCGCGGTGGCAGTATCCCTCCGGCCGCCCCGCCCGCGCATCCAGCCCGGCGTCGGCAGCAGCGGCCGGACCTCAGTCCACTCCGCGCGTCGGTCATGTCCGTTGGGTACCGGCGCTGCCGTTCGGGCCGGTCAGCCGCGTCGCCATACACCTGCGCGGGGTAATCACACGATGGAGCAGCCGAGTTGGACTGCCCGGCCATCGACACGGAAGACTGCGGCACCGGCCCCTCCTGCTGCTCTATGGATTCGACACCCATGAGCTGGTCAGGATGCCCTGTCCTCCTGCCCCGGCCACGGCCAGATCTACAGACGCCTTCGTGGGGCGATCCGCAGTCGAAGCAGATCCACAGGTCCCGTTCCGGTGAGTTGGCCATCTGGGTGCTGATCACGGGGGAGGGGCCGCAGCTACCGCAGCCGGTGAGGCCACCACCTCCTTGCTTGACGCCTCCCCGTCAATACCGGTCATGGGTGGACGCAAGTCAACGTCTTGTCAGACCGCCCAGTCAGGTTGAGCATCGATTCGGCCGAAGCCATCCGGTAATGATCGAGTCAGGTTGTTGTGGCGGGATCGATGGGACGGTTGTGCAGTGCCATCCCGGACGGGGTCTGACTCGTGAGATCTATGACCGCAGCGTCCAGTCACAGACCTGTCGACTGCCGTTGCGGGATGTCGCCTGCCACCGAGCCACAGGGCGTGTCCCCATGGGGGCCTCGCCGAGTTTCAGGCGCCATCACGGTTCAGACCGCCCGAGCAGGCCGGTGCCACTCACCCTGGCCGGCACGTCACCAGTGGGAGGCGAACCATCATGACGGCCAGACAGCACAGCACCACCGCCAGCACGGATCCTCCCGTTCGGCGCGAGGTCGTCCTGGGCGTGGACACGCACGGCGAGGTCCATGTCGCCGCCGTGGTCTCCCTGCTGGGGAAGGTCCTGGGCACCGAGTCCCTTCCAGCGACGGCCGCCGGCTACCGGCGGCTGCTGCTCGCGAGGTCTTCAACCTGGTCAGGCCGGTTTCCCGCACCCCTGCGTTGTTGGGGCGTCCGTGAGACGTGAGAGGGTCTGAGGCGTGAGTGAGACACCGTCGAACACCCTGCAATACCGCTTTGACGGGCCAGACGAGGCTCCCGTCCTGATCCTGGGTCCCTCCCTGGGTACCACATGGCACATGTGGGACCGCCAGATCCCCGAGCTGACCAAGCAGTGGCGCGTCTTCCGCTTCGACCTGCCCGGCCATGGCGGAGCCCCCGCGTACCCGGCGGGCTCGGTGGGTGAGCTCACCACGCGGCTGCTGGCCACCCTCGACGAGCTCGGCGTGCAGCGCTTCGGTTACGCGGGCTGCGCGCTGGGCGGCGCCGTCGGCATCGAACTGGCCCTGCGCCACCCCGAGCGGCTCGCCTCGCTCGCACTGATCGCCGCCTCGCCCCGTTTCGGCACGGCCGACGAGTTCCGGCAGAGAGGCGTGATCGTCCGCACCAACGGCCTCGACCCGATCGCCCGTACCGCGCCCGAGCGCTGGTTCACCGGCGGGTTCGCCGCCGCGCAGCCCGCGATCACCGAGTGGGCCGTGCAGATGGTGCGCACCACCGACCCCGGCTGCTACATCGCCTCCTGTGAGGCGCTCGCCTCGTTCGACGTCCGCCCCGAACTCGGGCGGGTCGGCGTGCCCACCCTGGTCCTGGTCGGATCGGACGACCAGGTCACCGGCCCCGCCGAGGCCCGCACCCTGGTCGCCGGCATCCCGGACGCCCGTCTCGCCGTCGTCCCCGGCGCCTCCCACCTGGTGCCGGTGGAGCAGCCCGCGGCGGTCACCGACCTGCTGGTGCGGCACTTCTCCACCGCCTGGCAGCCGGCCTACGAGACCTCCACCGGCCACAATGCCCTGCCCCAGGCCGTCCTCAAGCCCGTCCTGTCTCCCGCCCCGCCGCAGCCCCCGCAGGCCGGGCCGGTCGCCGAGATCGCGCCCGTCGCCGTACCGCCGCAGGCCCAGGGGCGGCCCGACCCGTACGACGCCGGGATCAAGGTCCGCCGTGAGGTCCTGGGCGACGCGCATGTCGACCGGGTGCTCGCCCAGGCCGACGAGTTCTCCGGAGACTTCCAGGAGCTGCTCACCCGGTACGCCTGGGGCGAGATCTGGGACCGCCCCGGCCTGGACCGGCGCACCCGCAGTTGCGTCAGCCTCACCGCCCTGGTGGCAGGCGGCCACCTCGACGAGCTGGCCTCCCACACCAGAGCCGCCCTGCGCAACGGCCTCACCCCGGGCGAGATCAAGGAAGTGCTGCTCCAGGCCGCCGTCTACTGCGGTGTCCCTGCCGCGAACAGCGCGTTCAAAGTGGCCCAGCAGGTCATTCGCGAGGAGACCACGCCCCAGGAGTGAGCCGGCGGGAAGCGCGGAGGCAGGATGGACTCATGAAGCTCACGAAGATGTCGCACGCCTGCGTCCGCCTGGAGAAGGACGGCCGGACCCTCGTCCTCGACCCCGGCGCCTTCAGCGAGGGGGACGCCGCGCTCGGCGCGGACGCGATCCTCGTCACCCACGAGCACCCCGACCACTTCGACGAGTCGCGGCTGCGCGCCGCGATGGCGCACAACCCGGCCGCCGAGATCTGGACCCTGAAGGCGGTCGCGGAGAAGATCTCGGCGGCCTTCCCGGGCCGCGTGCACACCGTCGGCCACGGGGACACCTTCACCGCGGCCGGTTTCGACGTCCAGGTCCACGGCGAGCTCCACGCGGTGATCCACCCGGACATCCCGCGCATCACCAACGTCGGCTACCTCGTCGACGGCGGCAAGGTCTTCCACCCCGGCGACGCCCTCACCGTCCCGGACCACCCGGTGGAGACGCTGATGCTCCCGGTCATGGCCCCCTGGAGCAAGATCTCCGAGGTCATCGACTACGTGCGCGAGCTCTCCCCGCAGCGCGCCTACGACATCCACGACGCCCTCCTGACCGACCTGGCCCGCCCGATCTACGACCGCCAGATCGGGCAGCTCGGCGGCTCGGAGCACCTGCGGCTCACCCCCGGGGAGTCCGCCGAGGTCTGACCGGGCCGGGCGGCGTTGTCGGACCCGCCGGGTAGGTTGTGGGGCATGCGCATCGCGACCTGGAACGTGAACTCGATCACCGCCCGCCTGCCGAGGCTCCTGGCCTGGCTGGAGAGCAGTGGCACGGACGTGCTGTGCCTCCAGGAGGCCAAGGTCGCCGAGGAGCAGTTCCCCGCGGAGCAACTGCGCGAGCTGGGCTACGAGTCGGCGGTCCACGCGACCGGCCGGTGGAACGGCGTGGCGGTGCTCTCCCGCGTCGGCATCGAGGACGTCGTCAAGGGCCTGCCCGGCGACCCCGGGTTCGACGGCTCGGTGGAGCCCCGCGCCATCTCCGCGACCTGCGGCCCGCTCCGCGTCTGGTCGGTCTACGTGCCGAACGGCCGTGAGGTGGACCACCCCCACTACGCCTACAAGCTCCAGTGGTTCGAGGCGCTCAAGGCCGCCGTCGCCGGTGACGCGGCGGGCAGCCGCCCGTTCGCGGTGATGGGCGACTACAACGTGGCGCCGACGGACGACGACGTCTTCGACCCGGCCTTCTTCGAGGGCTCCACCCACGTCACCGCCGCCGAGCGCGCCGCCCTGGCCTCGCTGCGCGAGGCCGGCCTGTCGGACGTGGTCCCGCGTCCCCTGAAGTACGAGCACCCGTTCACGTACTGGGACTACCGCCAGCTCTGCTTCCCGAAGAACCGCGGCATGCGCATCGACCTGGTGTACGGCAACGCGCCCTTCGCGAAGGCGGTCAGTGACGCGTACGTGGACCGTGAGGAGCGCAAGGGCAAGGGCGCGTCGGACCACGCGCCCGTCGTCGTGGACCTGGATGTCTAGGGGGCATCCGCAACGTCGCGTCGTTCGCCCGGAGGGCGGGCCCCGCGGCGTTCGGTGCGTGCTCTTGGGGGAGCGTGCCGGGCGTCGCGGGGCAGGCGGGACTTCGCGGACACCCCCTGAGGCCGCAGCAGCCCGAGGCGGACCGAGTCCGCCAGGGCCGCCAGCCCCGTGTCGCCCGGGTGCAGGTGGTCCCCGCTGTCGTAGGCGGGGAGCATCCGGGCGGGCCGCTGCGGGTCGCGGACCACGGCGTCGAAGTCGAGCACCCCGTCGAAGACCCGGCCGTCGCGGATCCACTCGTTCACCGCGACCCGCTCGGTGTCGACGGCGGCGGTGCACCGCGCCTCGCCCTCGCAGGGCAGGATCGTGGCCGCGAGCATCCGCAGGCCCCGGGCACGCCCGCGCGCCGCGAGTTCACGCAGCCCCGCGATCAGCTGCTCTGCGGAGGTCCCCCACCTCAGATCGTTCACCCCTTCGAAGACGACGGCGGTACGCGCCGTCGGCTGGGCGAGGACGTCCCGGTCGAAGCGGTGCAGGGCGCTGACCCCGGCCGTGTCCGTGGACACCCCGTCGCCCGGGTACCGGTCGGTGACGACGCGGTTGCCCGAGACGCCGAGGTTCAGCACGCCGTAGCGCGGGACGGTGTCCTGCCTCAGCAGCCGGCCGGCCAGCACGTCCGGCCAGCGCCGGTTGGCGTCCACCGTCGACTTGTCGCCGTCGGTGATCGAGTCCCCGAGCAGCACCACCGACCCGGGCCCGCCGCTCACGTCGACTGCGGCGAGCAGCGGCCAGCGGGTGATCACCGAGGTGTACGCCCCGGCGGAGCCGTCCGCCGCGTGATCACCCGGCTTGCTGACGTAGGAGCGCTGCTGGGCGAGGCCGTGCACGGGCGCCGCAGCCACCGTGCCGGGCAGATGGAAGCTCACCAGCAGGTTGGCGTCCGCCGGGACGTAGAAGCCGAGCGGATCGCTGTACGCCTGCGCTCCGGCCGGGATCGTCACGCCCGCCGCACCGCCGAACGACAGTGTCACCGGCGTGCCCCGCGGGGCAGCGCCCGTCGCCTGCACCGCGACCGTGGCGCTCCCGATCCGCACCGGAGCCGAGGCGAAGGTGTTGTCGAACCGCACCCGTACCCGGGGTCCGCCGGCCGAGGTGTGCACGACCAGCCGCAGTGTCCGCTCCGTCCAGGGCCCCACGGCGGCGTAGCCGCCCACGGCCGTGGTCCAGCTGCCCGTCCAGCCCCGCGTGGCGGTCCGTACCGACACCGCGAAGACGTGCAGCCCGGCCGCCTTCGGCAGCCGGACGGAGGTGACCGCGCGGCCCGGGACCAGCGGCACCGTCACGACGTACAGGCGGGCCCGCTCGGCGAGTTGGCCTTCGGGCGTGTTGACGTGCGGCAGGCTCACCGCCTTGGTCGCGAGCGGCCCGGTGCGCCAGTCGGGGGCGGTCAGCCGGTACCCGGAGCGGGAGCCGTCCGTGTACATGACCGTCCCCGGTCCCCCCACCTCGGTGCCGGCGGTGCCTGCGACCAGGAAGGCCAGGGCGTCCCCGCGCCCCGCGACCCGGACGTGCTGCCCGGCGGCGCGCACGTTGTCCGGCTCGCCCGGCCGCCGCTTCGGCCACGTCAGCCGGGCGCCCTGGACCGTGAGGCCGCGGCCGGGCGTCCAGCCCGCCGCGGCGAGGTCCTGCGCGGACAGGGAGGCGCCGGAACCGCCGAAGTCGGCCTGGCCGGGGGAGCTGTCGTCGCTGACGGCCACGTCGTCGAACAGCCGCTCCAGCGGCACCGCGGCGGCTGGTCTCTCCCCGGCGGCCCGGGCCGACACCGCCGGGACCAGCGATCCGCACAGGGCCAGGACGATCAGGATCCCCCGGACACATCGGCGCACGGCCGACTCCTCCCGCTCAGCGACACACGACGCGACAACACGAAACGCAAGGACGGAACTGACGAGGTAACGACGGCCGGGACACAAGACGCACGGTGAAGTTAGAGAGACAGGAGTGACCCGTCAACGCGCGTCGCGTGAACTCGGCCTGAACATGACCGGGATCGGCGGGTCCGCGCGCCCTGTGGTGCGTACGGCGGTGCGAATGACACGCTGGACGTATGAACATCCCTTTCCTGGGCCACCGGCGCCAGAAGGTCGGGATCCCCGACCCCGCGGGCATCGCGGAACTCCTCGCCGAGTGTGAACTGCTGCGCTCCCAGGCGTCCCGGGCGGGTGTCCGGCTGGACGACACGGCGGCCTCGCTGGAGGCGCTGGACCAGCTGCTGCCGCGCTGGCGGGACGACGAGGAGACCCTGACCTGGCTCGGCAACGACGCCGGTCTCTACCTGGGCAGCGTCATCGTGCGCACCGTACCCGGGGCCGCCTGGGAGATCCGCTCCGACGGTCAGCCCGTCGTACGACTGGACTCCGGCCGCCAGTTCGACGTCGTCGACTCCGGCCACGAATGGGCCGCGTTCGGGGTGCCCGAGCTGTCGCAGCTGTACGCGGAGGTCGCGGAATCATGAGCCCCCTGGCCAGAACCTTTGGCCCAAAGTCCGACGTAAATACGGCTAATGATCGAAAAGTGCGTGTCGCCCGCCACGTTCGATCTTGCCTGGATACGTTGCGGCCACCACCACACAGCTGAGAGTGAGTAGGGCTGAGCATGGCCGTCGAGCCGCTGATCGAGCTGCGTGACGTCAACAAGCACTTCGGGGAGCTGCATGTCCTCCAGGGCATCGACCTCACCGTCGGCCGGGGGGAGGTGGTCGTGGTCATCGGCCCGTCGGGGTCGGGCAAATCGACCCTCTGCCGGGCGATCAACCGGCTGGAGACCATCGAGTCCGGGCAGATCGTCCTCGACGGGCAGCCGCTGCCGGAAGAGGGCAAGCCCCTGGCCCGGCTGCGCGCGGACGTCGGCATGGTCTTCCAGTCGTTCAACCTCTTCGCCCACAAGACCGTGCTGCAGAACATCTCCCTGGGGCAGGTCAAGGTCCGCGGGCGCAGCAAGGACGACGCCGACCGGCGCTCGAGGGAACTCCTCGACCGGGTCGGCGTCGCCGACCAGGCGGACAAGTACCCTGCGCAGCTCTCCGGTGGTCAGCAGCAGCGCGTGGCCATCGCCCGCGCCCTGGCCATGGAGCCCAAGGTGATGCTCTTCGACGAGCCCACCTCGGCCCTCGACCCGGAGATGATCAATGAGGTGCTGGAGGTCATGAAGCAACTCGCCCGTGAAGGCATGACCATGATCGTCGTCACGCACGAGATGGGCTTCGCCCGCTCGGCCGCCAACCGCGTCGTCTTCATGGCCGACGGCAGGATCGTCGAGGACCGCACGCCCGACGAGTTCTTCACCCATCCGAGCAGCGACCGCGCCAAGGACTTCCTCTCCAAGATCCTCAAGCACTGAACGGGCGGGCACCGGACGGCTCATCGCACCGGACCTCGACTACGATGTGCCCTTCATCCCTGTCGGAGAGGGGGACTTCGCCGAAGGCCGCCGATCCCGTCGGGGTGAGCAGACCGCACGCCCGGTCCGCGGGGCATTCCCACCGGGTGTCGCCCCCATGACCCGAAGGCCACGGGGGCGGCGGTTCACATCGGCCAGGCCCGTCCGGCGGCAGCCGGAGATCACTGCTCGCGCAGCGGAACCGACACGTATGACGGGTCGTTCGCCGGCGAGGAGAAGGTCAGCTGCGCGCCGGACGGGTTGTGCTCGATGTAGAGCGGGTCGACCGTGTCGACGACCAGGGCGAGGCGATGCCCGGCCGGGACGTCGTAGGCCGTGGAGTACAGCTCCAGGTCGACGCCGAACGGCTTCCCGGGGGTGCGCCCGTGGAAGGTGTACGGCGCGTGGGTGACCAGCTTGCCGAGGCCGAGCGGCCCCACGTCGTACAGGTAGGCGACGAGGGTGCCGCTCTCCTTGGTCGGGGTGAGGGTCGTGTGCAACGTGGCCGTGCCGCGCACCTGCTGGGCCGTGGCGGACCTCTCCGCCTGCCAGACGGCGGCCCAGCGGCGGGGGAGCAGCGGGATCGAGGCCATGGGCGGCAGCTGGGCCACCTGGTCGAGGATGCTGGACAGGAAGACGACACCGCCGTCCGCCCCGGAGTTCACGTTCGCGCGGATCGTCCTCGTGTCCCCGAGGGTGATCTTCCGGTCGTCCGTGCCGGCCGACTTCCAGTCCGGGTAGCCCTCGTAGCCGCCCGCGGAACGGGACTTGAGCTGGACGGGCTGCTCACGGTCGATGCCGTTGTCCACGCCCCTGAGGTAGTGGTCGAACCAGCGCGCGGTGTCCTTCCAGACGTCGTTGGGCAGCCCGAACAGACCGGTCAGCTCGGGGGTGGCGTGGTCCCCGGACCGCATCTCCAGCCGCTTCGGGCCGGTCAGCTTCTCGTAGAAGTCGACGTACTGGTTGGGCGGGAAGACGCTGTCACCCCAGGCGTTGGCGAGCATGATCGCCGCGCCGTTGTCGTTGATCCGGTCGACGTAGGTCGCAGCGGAACGTTTCTTCCCCCAGGCGACGAGCTCGGGCTCCTTTGCCAGGTTGGACCGGTAGAAGTCGTTGAAGGTCTGCCGCACTTCCGGGCTCTGGCGGCCCGTCACCACGCTCGCGCCGTCCAGCACGGCCGCGGCCTGGAGGTGCTGGGTGCGCCCGGAGTAGATCGAGCCGATCAGGTCGGCCCAGCCGCTGAGCGAGGCGACCGCCTTGACCCGCTTGTCGTGTGCGGCGGTGAGCAGGCTGATGCCCGCGCCGTAGGAGACGCCCGCCATGCCGATGTGGCCGGCGTCGGCGGGGGTGTGGGCGAGCGCCCAGTCGATGACCTTCGACGCGTCGGCGACGTCGGGCGGGCCCGCCACTTCTATCTCGCCGCCCGACTGCCAGAATCCGCGCACGTTGTAGGTGACGACGACGTACCCGGTGTCGGCGAGTTTCTGCGCCTGGGCCAGGTACTCGACCTGGGGCAGGCCCCAGCTCGTGGGCATGACGAGCAGTGGGTGGCGGTCGGTGGCGCGGGAACCGGCCGGGGTGACGACGTTGGCCTTGAGGACGGTGCCGCCGTCGCCGGCGATGTCGACGAAGCGGACGGGGTTCGGTGCCGCCTGGGCGGTGGGGGCGAAGCCGAGGGCGGTGCCGGCGACCAGGGTCGCCGAGACGGCGCCTACGGCGGTGGTGCGCAGGGCCTTGCGGTGGTGTCCCACGGGTCACTCCTCACTCGTGTCAGTGCAAAGTGACCGAACGGTAACCGCGGCCTCTTACCAGGGGTAACCCATCGGTAAGTTACGTGCCAGTAACGATTGTTGAGCAGTGGAGGAGTCTAGGAGGCACGGTGTGTGTTGCGTGGAGCCGTGGTCGTCGCCGCGGCGGGCACCGGGGTCTGCGCCGCCCGCGTCACGTCCTCCACCAGTTCGACCACGTCCGGGCCGTACGCCTGCGAGTTGATCACCTTGAGCAGCAGCACGAAGGAGCTGTTGCCGTACTTGCGGGTCAGGCGCTCGTGGTTGCGGGCGAGGTAGCGGGTGGTGGCCTGGTTGGTGATCGACGTCTGGCCGCAGAACAGGAAGACCGGGCGGGTGTTCTGGCTGCGGTCCGCGGTGAGCCGGGCGAGCAGCGCGTACTCCTCCCTGCCGTTGTCCACGCGATAGCGCTCGGTGCCGACCTGGAACGCGCCACGGTCCGGGCCCGGTTCGGCGTCCATGTTCACCCGCACACCCGGCAGCAGGGACGACAGGTGGGCCGCCATCCTCCGGTTGGACGCCGGGCCGCCCACGCAGAACTCCGTGCGCTCCCCGAAACCCTGGCGCGCGGTGTCGTGCGGAAGTATCTGGGCGTGGGCGTTGCAGTCCTTGATCAGTGCGGCCAGTTCGAGCAGCGCGAACACGTCGTACCGCATCACCGCGAACTCGGGTCCGGCCGCACCGCGGTTCACCACCAGCAGGGACTCCGAGTTGTCGGGCAGCCCGAAGAACGTCTGCTTCCTGCGGAGCTTGCGCTTCCACAGATAGGTGCGGGCCACCCAGCCCAGCGCGGCACTGATGCCCGCCGCGACCACTCCCAGGACGATGTTGCGCAGGTCGTCATTCATGGGCGCGCATGCTAGCGGGCCCGACGCACCGGTGTTCGACGCCTGCCTGACGCGGCCATGGCGATGAATTAAGCTGCGCGGACGGCCTTTGACTGGAGGTGCGGATGCGTCGCCCTGTCGCACGGAATCTGACGGTCCTGGCGGTTTCGGCCGCCGTGGTGGTGTCGGTGGGAGCGGCGGCGCCGCCATCCGCGCCGCCGGGTGCGGGCGGTGGGAAAACCCCGCTGGCCGTCGGTTACGGGGGCGCCGTCTCCAGCGTCGACCCGGACGCCTCCGCCGCCGGGATCGAGGTCCTGAAGAAGGGCGGCAACGCCGTCGACGCCGCCGTCGCCACGGCCGCCGCGCTCGGCGTCACCGAGCCCTACTCCGCCGGCGTCGGCGGGGGCGGCTACTTCGTGTACTACGACGCCAAGTCCCGCACGGTACGCACCATCGACGGCCGCGAGACCGCGCCGCTGAGCGCCGACGAGAACCTGTTCGTCGAGAACGGCAAGCCCCTCGCCTTCGCCGACGCCGTCAGCAGCGGCCTGAGCGTCGGCACCCCGGGGACGCCGGCCACCTGGCAGACCGCACTCGACCAGTGGGGCAGCAAGCGGCTCGCGAGCGTCCTGAAGCCGGCCGAGCGGCTGGCGCGCGACGGTTTCACCGTCGACGAGACCTTCCGTTCGCAGACGGCGTCCAACGAGACCCGCTTCCGCTACTTCCCGGACACCGCCGAGCTGTTCCTGCCGGGCGGGCGGCTCCCCGTCGTCGGTTCCACCTTCAAGAACCCCGACCTCGCCCGCACCTATGCGGAGCTGGGGCGCGAGGGGGTCGACGCGCTGTACCACGGCCGGATCGGCCGGGACGTCGTCGACACCGTCAACAAGCCGCCGGTGGACCCCGGCTCGGGCTGGAACGCCCGGCCCGGCGACCTGACCGCCAAGGACCTCGCCCGCTACCGCACCAAGGTCCAGGCGCCCACGAAGACCTCCTACCGCGGCCTCGGCGTCTACTCCATGGCGCCGTCCTCCTCCGGGGGCACGACCGTCGGGGAGGCGCTCAACATCCTGGAGCGGACCGACCTCTCCAAGGCGAGCAAGGCGCGCTATCTGCACCGCTTCATCGAGGCCAGCCGGATCGCGTTCGCCGACCGTGGCCGGTGGGTGGGCGACCCCGCCTTCGAGGACGTGCCGACGAAGGAACTGCTGTCGCAGAAGTTCGCCGACTCGCGCGAGTGCCTCATCAAGGACGACGCCGTGCTGACCAGCCCGGTGCCGCCCGGCGATCCGCGCCATCCGCAGCGGTGCGGCTCCGGTGGGACGGCGGCTCCCACGACGTACGAGGGTGACAGCACCACGCATCTGACGGTGGCCGACAAGTGGGGCAACGTCGTCGCCTACACCCTCACCATCGAGCAGACCGGCGGCAGCGGCATCACCGTCCCCGGCCGGGGGTTCATCCTCAACAACGAGCTGACGGACTTCTCCTTCGCCCCGGCGAACCCGGCCGTGCACGACCCGAACCTGCCGGGGCCGGGCAAGCGGCCCCGGTCGTCGATCTCGCCGACCATCGTGCTGGACCGGCACCACCAGCCGGTGGTGGCACTGGGGTCGCCGGGTGGCGCGACGATCATCACGACCGTTCTGCAGACGCTCACCGGGTTCGTCGACCGGGGGCTGCCGCTGGTCGACGCGATCGCGGCACCCCGGGCGAGTCAGCGCAACGCCGCGCAGACCGAGGTGGAGCCCGGTCTCGACAGTGATGTCAGGAAGCAGCTGGAGGCGATCGGGCACTCCTTCAAGGTGAACCCCGAGATCGGCGCGGCTACGGGTGTGCAGCGCCTGCCCGGTGGGAAGTGGCTGGCAGCCGCTGAGACCGTGCGGCGGGGTGGAGGGTCGGCCATGGTGGTACGACCCGCGGGCTGAGCCGCCGGGCGCGGGTGCGCGGGGGCTGGTCGCCACACGCGGCGGAGCCGCACATCGGCACTGCCCCGCGCCCCTAACCTGGCGCCGCAGGACTCTGCGTCTGGAACATGAGTGTCCCGTCCTCCACGTCCACCGTCACCCCGCCGCCCTTGTCGACCCTGCCGTCCAGCAGCAGGCGTGACAGCTCGTTGTCCACCTCGCGCTGGATCGTGCGGCGGAGCGGGCGGGCGCCGTACTCCGGCTGGTAGCCGCGGTCGGCCAGCCACTCCACCGCCCGGTCGGTGAAGGTCACGGTGATGCCCTTGTCCCGCACCAGGGACCGGGTGCGGTCCAGCAGGAGGTCGGTGATCCGGCGCAGCTGCTCGGTGCTGAGCTGGCGGAAGACGACGATCTCGTCGATGCGGTTCAGGAACTCGGGGCGGAAGTGTTCCCGCAGCGGGCGCAGGATCTGCTCGCGGCGGGCCTCCTCGTCCGCGTCGGCGCCGCCCGCCGCGAAGCCCGTCGTGGCGCCGCGGCGGGTGATCACCTCCGAGCCGAGGTTGCTCGTCATCACGATGACCGTGTTGCTGAAGTCCACGGTGCGGCCCTGGGAGTCGGTCAGCCGGCCGTCGTCGAGGACCTGGAGCAGGATGTTGAAGACGTCCGGGTGGGCCTTCTCCACCTCGTCCAGCAGGAGCAGCGAGTACGGGTGGCGGCGCACGACCTCGGTGAGCTGGCCCGCCTCCTCGTGGCCGACGTAGCCGGGCGGGGCGCCGACCAGGCGGCTGACGGTGTGGCGCTCCTGGTACTCGCTCATGTCGAGCCGCACCATGCGGTCCTCGCTGCCGAACAGGGCCTCGGCGAGCGCCCGGGCCAGTTCGGTCTTGCCCACACCCGTCGGGCCGAGGAAGAGGAAGCTGCCGATCGGGCGGTCGGGGGCGGCGAGCCCGGCGCGGGAGCGCAGCACCGCGTCCGACACCACCCGCACCGCCTCGTCCTGGCCGATCACCCGCTGGCGCAGATGCTCCTCAAGGCCCAGCAGACGGTCCTTCTCCTCCTGGGTGAGGCTGCTGACCGGGATGCCGGTCTGCCGGGACACCACCTCGGCGATCGACTCGGCCCCGACCACCAGGTCCTGGCCCTCGTCGACCTCGCTGTCGCCTCCGGCCTCGGTGATCCGCTGCTTCACGTCCACGATGCGGTCACGCAACTGGGTGGCCTGCTCGTACTGCTCGTCCGCGACGGCCTGGTCCTTGTCCCGGGTCAGCTGCTCCAGCTCCCGCTCCAGGGCCCGTACGTCCGTGCCCTTGGTCCGCGCCCGCAGCCGCACCCGGGCACCGGCCTGGTCGATGAGGTCGATCGCCTTGTCGGGCAGACGGCGGTCGGTCACGTAGCGGTCCGACAGCTCCACGGCCGCGACCAGCGCCTCGTCGGTGTAACGGACCTGGTGGTGGGCCTCGTAGCGGTCCTGGAGGCCGCGCAGGATCTCGATGGCGTCCGCGGCGGTGGGCTCGGGCACCATGATCGGCTGGAAGCGGCGGGCCAGCGCCGCGTCCTTCTCGATCCGGCGGTACTCCTCCAGCGTGGTGGCGCCCACGATGTGCAGCTCGCCCCGGGCGAGGGCGGGCTTGAGGATGTTGCCGGCGTCCATCGAGCTGCCGTCGCCGCCCCCGGAACCAGCCCCCACGACCGTGTGCAGCTCGTCGATGAAGATGATCAGCTGGTCGGAGTGGGCGCGGATCTCCCCCACGATGTTGTTCATCCGCTCCTCGAAGTCACCCCGGTAGCGGGTCCCCGCGACCACACCCGTGAGGTCCAGGGCGACCACGCGGCGCCCGATCAGCACATCGGGCACGTCCGCCTCGGAGATGCGCTGCGCCAGGCCCTCCACGATGGCCGTCTTGCCGACGCCCGCGTCACCGATCAGCACCGGGTTGTTCTTGCCGCGCCGGGAGAGGACCTCGACGGTCTGCTCGATCTCCTGGTCCCGGCCGATCACCGGGTCGATCCGGCCCTGGCGGGCCAGCTCGGTGAGGTCGCGGCCGTATTTGTCGAGGGTCGGTGTGTTCGTCGGGCGCGGGCGCTCGGACTGCGGGACCTCGGGCGCCTCGGGCGGCTCCGACGGGGCGAAGCGGGCCGCGTTGAGGATGTGCCCGGCGGCCGAGTCGGGGTTGGAGGCCAGGGCGCTCAGGACGTGCTCGGGGCCGATGTAGCCGTAGCCGCGGGCCCGAGCCATGTCGTGCGCGTCCAGCAGCGCGCGCTTGGCGGCCGGGGTGAGGGACAGCGCGGTCGGCGGCGGGGCGTCCTCCCGGCTGTGCTGGGCCGGCCCCGACCGGTCGTCGATCTGCGACGCCAGCGAGTCGGGGTTCGCACCGGCCTTGCTGAGCAGGGTGCGGGTGGGCTCGGTGGCGAGCGCCGCCCGCAGCAGATGCTGGGTGTCGAGGTCCCGGCTGCCGTGCTCGGCGGCGTACTGGGCCGCGCCGCGGACGAGCTCCCGGGCCGGCTGGCTGAGCAGCCGTCCGAGATCGATCTGCCGGGGACCGGGACGCGGTCCGCCGAAGAAGCGTGCGAGGAATTCTCCGAAGGGATCCGAGCCGTAGCCCTCCGGGCTGGTGAAGCCGCTGCTCATGGGCCTTCCGTTCCCGGCGTCCCCGGCGCGCGGGCGGGGGACGCCCTCGCTTGTCGACGTGCCGGGGTCGGGTAACCCGGGTGGCAGCCGGTTACACCTGGGGCGCGCTCGTAGAACACCTTCGCACGATCGTCGGCGAGGGGCACCTTTGGGAAGTGCCCGGGCAATTCCGGCGGATGTCAGCGTGCGGTCAGGATCCTCGGCCCCGCGTCCGTGATCGCCACCGTGTGCTCCGCGTGAGCGGCCCGAGTGCCGTCGTTCGTCCTCAGGGTCCAGCCGTCGGGCGCCGCGTGATAGCCGTCCGTGCCGCCCTCGATGACCATGGGCTCGATCGCCAGCACCATGCCGTGCCGCAGCCGCATGCCGCGCCCCGGGCGGCCCTCGTTCGGCACCCCGGGATCCTCGTGCATACGGCGGCCGATGCCGTGCCCGCCGAAGCCGTCGGGGATGCCGTAGCCGGCCTCTCGGCAGACGGTGCCGATCGCGTGGGCGATGTCGCCGATGCGGTTGCCCACGACGGCCGCCCCGATGCCGGCCGCGAGGGCCCGCTCGGCGGTCCCGATCAGCCGGAGGTCCGCCGCGCGCGGCGTGCCCACGACGAAGCTGAGCGCGGAGTCGCCGACCCAGCCGCCCAGTTCGGCGCCGAAGTCGATGGAGACCAGGTCGCCGTCGCGCAGGCGGTAGCGGCCCGGGACGCCGTGCACGATCGCGTCGTTCACCGAGACGCACAGGACGGCGGGGAAGGGGCTGGGCGCGAAGGACGGCCGGTATCCCAGGAAGGGCGAGGACGCGCCCGCCTCGCGCAGCACGCCGTGCGCCACCTCGTCCAGTTCCAGGAGGGAAACACCCACGCCGGCGGCCTTCCGCACGGCCGTCAGGGCCCGGGCGACGACCTGGCCCGCCGCGTGCATCGCGTCGATAGAAGTGTCTGTCTTCAGCTCCACCATGCCAATTACTATACCGGTATTAGAATGGGGGCATGGTGCGCACCCCTCTCACCCCAGAAGAGCGCGAACGCGGCGAGCGGCTCGGCCGGCTGCTGCGCGAGGCGCGTGGTGGCCGGAGCATGACGGAGATCGCGGCGGACGCGGGCATCTCCGCGGAGACCCTCCGGAAGATCGAGACCGGGCGGGCCCCGACCCCGGCCTTCTTCACGGTGGCCGCGCTGGCCGGAGTCCTCGGGCTGTCCATGGACGAACTGGCCGGGCAATGCGCGCCGGTGGCCCTCTGAGTCTCTTGAGCCGCGCGTGAAAACTCCCCGTAGCACTCCCGTAACACGACTCGTGTTGCCTACGGGGCGGAGTGCTCCGGTCTCACGGGAGTTGAGTGATGGCGGCGGATCAACTCCCGGCTGCAGTCGGGGAGTTCACGACCTACCTGGACGGTCTGCTGGCGCGCCTCGACCCGTCCGGCGGTTGGTGCGCCGTGTTCTGGCGGCGCGACCCGGACGGCATGCGGGCCTGCCTGGAGGGCCGAGAGATGCCGCCCTGGGACGTGGTCGAGTCCCTGCTGCAGGACCTCGCCGGGCAGTACGGCCCCGGGGGAGCCGGCCCGGAGACGGACCGTGCCCGCGCCCTGCACACCGCCGCGCTCGCCGCGTACGACACCCGGCCCGGGGGGCGTGACGCCCTCGGCGACCGTCTCGACGTCATGCTCCGCGAACAGCGGTACGCCGCCGAACGCCAGGCCGCCCTCGCCCGCCACCTGACCTCCGCCACGACCCGCGAACAGGCGGAGGCCCTGCGCCTGGACCTGGCCTGGGCCCGGGACGACCACGAACGGGCCGGCGCGCGGTGTGCGGAACTGCGGGCACGGATGGCCTACGTGGACCGGCGTGAGCGGGGGGCGCCCCCGGTTGCGTGGGGTGCCACCGAGGCCCCGGCCCCGGCCTCAGCACCGGCCGCGGCACCCGGCCCGGCCGCTCACGCTCCCGTGCCCCCAGCCCCAGCCCCGGCGCCCGCACCTCACCCGGCCACCCTCGAACCCCAGGCCCCGCCCCCTGCCACCGCCAAGCAGCGCAAACGCCGTCGTGGCAGTGCCCGCTTCGCCGGGATGGCGGACGAGGAGGCCGGGCCCGACGCCGTACCGCCTGCCGCCGTGCCGACCCTGCCCGCACCCGCCCCCGCAGCCACCGGCCGCACCCTCCGCGGCGCGCGCTTCGCCGGGGCCGCCGAGGAGGCCGTGGTGGAGCGCCCGGCGCGGGAGGCCGGTGCCGTCGCGGCCGCGGACCTGGCGGAGGTCGGACGGACCGTCGACGCGCTGGCCCGCCTGCGGAGCGAGGGGCGCAGCGGGGAGGCCCACGCGCTGCTGGCCGAGGCCGCCGCCTGGGAGCCCGGCCGGTTTCCGCTCCTCGCGGCGCGGCTGCACCAGGCAGGGCTGGACGCCGACTGGCAGACCCTCCTGTGGGAGGCCGCCTCGCTGCCCGCCGGGCGTCTGGTCGCCGCCGCCGACGCGCTGGTCGCGGCCGGGCGGGCGGACGACGGCCGGCAGATGCTGCGGCAGGGGGTCGCACGACCGGCGGGCGAGATCGGCCCGGCCGTCCTCGGCCTGGTCGCCGAGGGGTGCCACCGCGAGGTGCGCGTGCTGCTCGACGCCTACGTCAGGGCCCGTACCCCCGAGGAGGCCGCGCGCAGCGCCGAGCCCGATCCGCGGCGCCTCGTGCCGCTCCTGCTGGAAGCCGCGCGGGGTGTCTCGGACGAGCGGCACTGGGACCTCGTGCACGCCCTGCGGGTCGCCGGATTCGCCGCCTGACCGGCGAGACCGCACGCCGGGCGACTCACCCACAGGAGTGCGAATCGCGCAATGCCCCGCGGGTTGGCGACGATGGTCTTGGCAACCCCGTGCCGGAGGCTTACGTTCGTGGCTCTACGGCCGCTTCTACGGGCGTAGAGGCGCAGACGTCGCGTCGAAGGAGCAGCTCATGGCCAACGTCGTACGTGCCGCCCTGGTCCAGGCCACCTGGACCGGCGACACCGAGTCCATGGTGGCGAAACACGAGGAGCACGCCCGCGAGGCGGCCCGTCGGGGCGCGAAGATCATCGGATTCCAGGAAGTCTTCAACAGCCCCTACTTCTGTCAGGTCGAGGAGCCGGAGCACTACCGCTGGGCCGAGCCCGTCCCCGACGGGCCGACCGTGCGACGGATGCGGGCGCTCGCGCGCGAGACCGGCATGGTGATCGTCGCGCCGGTGTTCGAGGCGGAACAGCCCGGCTTCTACTACAACACCGCGGCCGTGATCGACGCCGACGGCACCTACCTCGGCAAGTACCGCAAGCACCACATCCCGCAGCTCAAGGGCTTCCGGGAGAAGTTCTACTTCAAGCCCGGGAACCTCGGCTGGCCCGTCTTCGACACCGCGGCGGGCAGGGTCGGCGTGTACATCTGCTACGACCGCCACTTCCCGGAGGGCTGGCGCCAGCTCGGCCTCGCCGGGGCCCAGCTGGTCTACAACCCCTCGGCCACCCACCGGAGCCTGTCCTCCCACCTGTGGCGGCTGGAGCAGCCCGCCGCCGCCGTCGCCAACGGGTACTACATCGCCGCGATCAACCGCGTCGGGCAGGAGGAGTACGGGGACAACGACTTCTACGGCACGAGCTACTTCGTCGACCCGCGCGGGCAGTTCGTGGGGGACGTCGCCAGCGACAGCGAGGAGGAGCTCGTGGTCCGGGACATCGACCTCGACCTCATCGAAGAGGTGCGGCAGACGTGGGCCTTCTACCGCGACCGCCGCCCCGACGCCTACGAAGGGCTGGTGCAGCCGTGACCAACGACCTCCTGGGCCGCCACCGGGCCGTGCTCCCCGACTGGCTCGCCCTCTACTACGAGGAGCCCCTCGAGATCACCCACGGCGAGGGCCGCCACGTCTGGGACGCCCAGGGCAACCGGTACCTCGACTTCTTCGGCGGCATCCTCACCACCATGACGGCGCACGCGCTGCCCGAGGTGACCAAGGCGGTGAGCGACCAGGCCGGGCGAATCATCCACTCCTCGACCCTCTACCTCAACCGCCCGATGGTCGAACTCGCTGAACGCATCGCCCAGTTGAGCGGCATCCCGGACGCCCGCGTCTTCTTCACCACGTCCGGCACCGAGGCCAACGACACCGCCCTGCTGCTCGCCACCGCCTACCGGCGCAGCAACACGATCCTGGCCATGCGCAACAGTTACCACGGCCGCTCCTTCAGCGCCGTCGGCATCACCGGCAACAGCGGCTGGTCGCCGACCTCGCTGTCCCCGCTGCAGACGCTGTACGTCCACGGCGGTGTGCGCACCCGCGGCCCGTTCGCCTCCCTCAGCGACGAGGCCTACATCGCGGCCTGCGTCGACGACCTCAAGGACCTGCTCGGCCACACCCGCGCGCCGGCCGCGCTGATCGCCGAACCCGTCCAGGGCGTCGGCGGGTTCACGGCACCGCCGGACGGCCTGTACGCCGCCTTCCGTGAGGTGCTGCACGAGCGCGGCATCCTGTGGATCGCCGACGAGGTGCAGACCGGCTGGGGCCGCACCGGTGAGCACTTCTGGGGCTGGCAGGCCCACGGCCGCAACGGGCCGCCCGACATCATGACCTTCGCCAAGGGCATCGGCAACGGCATGTCCATCGGCGGGGTCGTCGCCCGCGCCGAGATCATGAACTGCCTGGACTCCAACAGCATCTCCACCTTCGGCGGCACCCAGATCACCATGGCCGCGGGCCTCGCCAACCTCAACTACCTGCTGGAACACGACCTCCAGGGCAACGCCCGGCGCGTCGGCGGCCTGCTCATCGAGCGGCTGCGGGCCGTCGCCGCGCAGGTGCCGGCCGTGCGGGAAGTACGCGGCCGCGGGCTGATGATCGGCATCGAGATCACGAAACCGGGGACGGACGACGCCGATCCGCGCACCGCCGCGGCCGTCCTGGAGGCGGCCCGCGAGGGCGGCCTGCTGATCGGCAAGGGCGGCGGCCACAACACCAGTGCGCTGCGCGTCGCACCGCCGCTGTCCCTCAACGTCGCGGAGGCCGAGGAGGGCGCCGCGATCCTCGAGAACGCTCTGCGGAGCATCCCGTAGCAGTGCACTGAGCAAGGGGCCCGCCATGACCATCACCCTGGATTCCCTGGAGCCCGCGCTGTCGGTGCGGCGGGTCCTCACCCTGGAGCGGGTACTCGCCGGGGAACCCGAGGTGGTGGCCGGGGCGAGCCATCTCGACCGGCTCGTGCGCTGGGTGCACGTCGCCGAGGCGGCCGACGTCGGTGTGATGCTCAGCGGCGGCGAGATGGTCCTCACCACCGGTGTGCTGCTCGCCGGCGACGAGGACAAGCAGGCCGAGTACGTCCGGTCCCTGCACCGCGCCGAGGCCGCCGCCGTCGTCCTCGGACTCGGCCGCGCCTTCCCCACCGCCCCGGAGGTGATGCGCCGGGCCGCCGAGCGGTGCGGACTGCCCTTGGTCGTCCTGCACCGGCCGTTCCCCTTCGCCGAACTGACCGAGGAGGTCCAGTCGCGGCTGGTGCGGCGCAAGTTCGCCGCCGTCAGCCTCTCCGAGGCCGTGCGCACCGAACTCACCGCCCTCATCACCGCCGGCGCCCCGCTGCAACGCCTGCTCGACGAGGTCGCCCGGCACAGCGCCTGCCCGGTCGTCGTGACCAACCTCGCCCACCGCGTCCTCGGCACGGCGGGGGAGCGGCCCGCGGTCGACGACGTGCTGCGTGACTGGGAGCGCATCGCCCGGCAGGCCGGCGGCACCGAGGGCGACGGCTGGATCCGGGCCGAACTGGGAGGGCGCGGGGAACGCTGGGGCCGGATCGTGCTGTGCGGCTACCGCGGCGACACCGCCACCGGACGGCTGCTGGCCGACCGCGCCGCCGAGGCCCTCGTCCTGCACCGCATGCTCGGCGGCGGTGCCGCGTGCTCCTGGGAGGAGCAGTCCGCGCAGAGCCTGCTCACCGACCTGGTCAGCGGGGTCGTACCGGCACGGCAACTGCTGCCCCGGGCGCGTGCGGCCGGGCTGCCCGTCAACCGGCGCACCTTCGTGCCGGTGGTCGTCCGCGACGGCGACCCCGCCCGGCTCGAACGCCTGCTGCGGCTGCTGGGCCTGCCCGGGCTGGTCGCCGAACTCGCCGACGGGGCGACCGCCGTGCTGCTGAGCGTCCCCCGGGACCAGGACGCGGGCGCCCTCACCGCGCATTTCGCCACCCGGCTGCGCACCGAGTCCGGCCCGGACCACACGGTTGTCGCCGCGGCCGAACCCCGCGCCGCCTGGGACGACGTACCCACCGGACTGCGCGAGGCCCAGCACGTCGCGGACGCCGTGGCCGACTCCTGCGCCGTCCTCGACCTCCCGCCGGTCGTGCGCCTGAAGGACGTCCACCTGCGGGGCCTGATCCGGCTGCTGCGCGACGACCCGCACGTGCAGTCCTTCGCGGAGCGGGAGCTGGACGGGCTGCTGCGCGAGACCGACGAGGACCTGCTGCCGGTGCTGCGCACCTACCTGGCCACCGGGCGCAACAAGTCCCGCACCGCCCAGCTCCACCACGTCTCGCGGCCCGCCCTCTACCGCCGTCTGGAGGCCATACAGGTCCGCCTCGGGGTGGACCTCGACGACTTCGAACAGGCCGCCTCGGTGCACATCGCACTCCTCGCGCACGACGCGCAACAGCAGTGAAACATGCAACCACCTGGGAAAACGGCGGTGAAACATGAATCCACGAACGAGTGACACGGTGGCACGCCGCACGCCCCCAGACGTGACACGGTGCAACTCAAAGACGGCCGCGCGACTTCCTAGGCTCACGGCACACCGAGCGACCGGAGGTCCCGATGAGCCAAGTGATCCGTGCCGCCGTCTTCCAGACCGCCTGGACGGGCGACAAGGAATCGATGATCCAGGTCCACGAGCAGGCGGTCCGCGACGCTGCCGCTCAGGGTGCGCAAGTCCTGTGCTTCCAGGAGCTGTTCTACGGACCGTACTTCTGCCAGGTGCAGGACCCGGCCTTCTACGAGTACGCCGAGCAGATCCCCGAGGGTCCCGTCGTCCGGCGCTTCCAGGCCCTCGCGAAGGAACACGGCATCGTCCTGGTACTGCCGATGTACGAGGAGGAACAGCCCGGCGTCCTCTACAACACCGCCGCCGTGATCGACGCGGACGGCTCCTACCTCGGCAAGTACCGCAAGACGCACATCCCCCAGGTCAGGGGCTTCTGGGAGAAGTTCTACTTCCGCCCGGGCAACTCCGGCTGGCCCGTCTTCGACACCAAGGCCGGCCGTATCGGCGTCTACATCTGCTACGACCGCCACTTCCCGGAGGGCTGGCGCGCCCTCGGTCTCGCGGGTGCCGAGATCGTCTTCAACCCCTCGGCGACCTCCCGCGGCCTGTCCGGCTACCTCTGGCAGCTGGAGCAGCCGGCGGCGGCCGTGGCCAACGAGTACTTCGTCGGCGCGATCAACCGGGTCGGCGTCGAGGAGTACGGCGACAACGACTTCTACGGCACGTCGTACTTCGTGGACCCGGAGGCACAGTTCGTCGGCGAGGTGGCGAGCGACAAGGAGCCCGAACTGGTGGTGAGGGACCTGGACATGGCCAAACTCCGCGAGGTCCGCGACCGCTGGCAGTTCTACAGGGACCGCGCGCCGGGAGCGTACGGACCACTGACGGCACCTTAGAACGCCGCCAAGGGGCACGCCCTTCAGGGGCGCGGGGAACTGCGCGACCAGCCACACACAACCCGCACGTTCACACCGCGAGGAGCGACACAGCATGACCAGCCGTACAGTCATCCGCGGCGGCCTCGTCATCACAGCCTCCGACGAGATCCACGCCGACGTCCTGATCGAGGACGGCCGAATCGCCGCCCTCGCGACCTCCCACACCCCCGCCGCAGAGGCCTTCACGGCCGACCGGACCATCGACGCCGGCGGAAAGTACGTCATCCCCGGCGGCGTCGACGCCCACACGCACATGGAGCTGCCCTTCGGCGGCACCTTCGCCTCCGACACCTTCGAGACCGGCACCCGCGCCGCCGCCTGGGGCGGCACGACGACAATCATCGACTTCGCGGTGCAGAGCGTCGGACACAGCCTGCGCGAGGGCCTCGACGCCTGGCACGCCAAAGCCGAGGGCAACTGCGCCGTCGACTACGGCTTCCACATGATCGTCTCCGACGTCAACGACCACACCCTCAAGGAGATGGACCACCTCGTGGAGGAGGGCATCACCTCCTTCAAGCAGTTCATGGCCTACCCGGGCGTCTTCTACAGCGACGACGGCCAGATCCTGCGCGCCATGCAGCGCTCCGCCGAGAACGGCGGCCTGATCATGATGCACGCCGAGAACGGCATCGCGATCGACGTTCTCGTCGAACAGGCCCTGGCCCGCGGCGAGACCGACCCGCGCCACCACGGCGAGGTCCGCAAGGCGCTGCTGGAGGCCGAGGCCACCCACCGCGCCATCAAACTCGCGCAGGTGGCCGGCGCGCCCCTGTACGTCGTGCACGTCTCGGCGACGGAGGCGGTCGCCGAGCTGGCCCGGGCCCGCGACGAGGGACTGAACGTGTTCGGCGAGACCTGCCCGCAGTACCTGTTCCTGTCCACCGACAACCTCGCCGAGCCGGACTTCGAGGGCGCGAAGTACGTGTGCAGCACCCCGCTGAGGCCGAAGGAGCACCAGGCCGCCCTGTGGCGGGGGCTGCGCACGAACGACCTCCAGGTCGTCTCCACCGACCACTGCCCCTTCTGTTTCGTGGGGCAGAAGGAGCTCGGCCGCGGCGACTTCTCCAAGATCCCCAACGGTCTGCCGGGCGTGGAGAACCGCATGGACCTGCTCCACCAGGCGGTCCTCGACGGCCACATCTCGCGCCGCCGCTGGATCGAGATCGCCTGCGCGACCCCGGCCCGGATGTTCGGCCTCTACCCGAAGAAGGGCACCATCGCGCCGGGCGCCGACGCCGACGTCGTCATCTACGACCCGCACGCCGAGCAGGTCATGTCCGCGGAGACGCACCACATGAACGTCGACTACTCGGCCTACGAGGGCAAACGCACCACCGGCCGGGTCGAGACGGTCCTCTCGCGCGGCGAACCCGTCATCACCGAGCGGGAGTACACCGGGCGCGCCGGGCACGGCGTGTTCACCCCGCGTTCCACCTGTCAGTACCTCAACTAGGAGTGGCGCAGATGGACTTCGGACTCGTCCTGCAGACCGACCCGCCGGCCTCGCGGGTGATCAGCCTGATGAAACGCGCGGAACGGAACGGTTTCTCGTACGGCTGGACCTTCGACTCCGCCGTGCTGTGGCAGGAACCCTTTGTGATCTACAGCCAGATCCTGGCCAACACCACGACCCTGAAGGTCGGGCCGATGGTGACCAACCCGGGCACCCGCACCTGGGAGGTCACCGCCTCCACCTTCGCCACCCTCAACGACATGTTCGGCAACCGCACGGTCTGCGGCATCGGCCGCGGCGACTCCGCGATGCGGGTCGCCGGCCGCAAGCCCAACACCCTGGCCCGGATCAGCGAGGCCATGAAGGTCATCCGGGACCTGGCCGGCGGACGGGAGGCCGACCTCGGCGGCGGCACCGTCGTCCGCTTCCCGTGGATCAAGCCGGGTGCCGAACTGCCCGTGTGGATGGCCGCGTACGGCCCCAAGGCCCTGAAGATGACCGGCGAGGAGGCCGACGGGTTCATCCTCCAGCTCGCCGACCTCTATCTCGCCGAGTACATGGTCAAGGCCGTGAAGGACGCGGCCGTAGCGGCCGGGCGGGACCCCGCCGAGGTGACCGTCTGCGTGGCCGCACCGGCGTACGTCACCGAGGACGACTCGCCCGAGGCACTCGCCCACGCCCGCGAGCAGTGCCGCTGGTTCGGCGGCATGGTCGGCAACCACGTCGCCGACCTCGTCTCCAAGTACGGCGAGCACTCCGCCGCCGTCCCCGACGAACTCACCGACTACATCAAGGCCCGCGAGGGCTACGACTACTCCCACCACGGCCGCGCCGGCAACCCGGACACCCAGTTCGTGCCCGACGAGATCGTCGACCGGTTCTGCCTGATCGGCCCCGTGGAGAAGCACATCGAGAAGCTGGACGCGCTGCGCGCGCTCGGCGTCGACCAGTTCGCCGTCTACGACATGCACGACGCGCAGGAGGCCGTGATCGAGGCCTACGGATCCCGGGTGATCCCGGCCGTCAACGGCTGACCTCCGCCGCCCCACCCCCTGTGAACTCCCCCTTCCCAGCGGCTCGGGAAGGGGGCCCAGGACGCTCCCGAGCGCACCCCCCATCGGCTCACCGCACGGCCTTTCCCGTCCCACCTCCCCTGATTGGCCCGGCCCATGACCGATACCGCTCCCACGGCGCCACCGCCGACCACCCAAGTCACGCTCGCCGACGGCCGGGTGGAGATCGCCCCGGGCGCCCCCGCGCCCACCGGCCCCTACGCCAACGAGGACCTGCTGCCGGTCCCGGTCGACAAGCGCACCTGGACCACCTACAACTTCTCCGCGCTGTGGGTCGGCATGGCCCACAACACGGCCTCCTGGACCCTGGCCTCCGGGCTCATCGCCGTCGGCATGGACTGGAAGCAGGCGGTGCTCACCATCGCCCTGGCCAACGTCATCGTGCTGATACCGATGCTGCTCACCGGGCACGCCGGACCCAAGTACGGCATTCCCTTCCCGGTCTTCGCCCGGGCCTCCTTCGGCATCCGCGGCGCCAACCTGCCCGCCGTCGTACGGGCGCTGGTGGCGTGCGGCTGGTTCGGCATCCAGACCTGGATCGGCGGCGAGGCCATCTACTTCCTGGCCGGCAAGCTCATCGGCACCGGCTGGACGGACGCCGCGAAGGTCGGCGGCTACGCCTGGACGATGTGGCTGTCGTTCGCGATCTTCTGGGCGCTCCAGGTCGTCATCATCTACCGGGGCATGGAGACCATCCGCCGCTTCGAGAACTGGGCGGCGCCCTTCGTGCTCATCGGCGCGTTCGTGATGCTGTGGTGGATGAGCGACAAGGCGGGAGGCTTCGGCCCGCTCTTCGACCAGCCCTCCAAGCTCGGCTGGGGCGCCGACTTCTGGAAACTGTTCGCCCCCGCCCTGATGGGCATGATCGGCTTCTGGTCGACGCTGTCGCTGAACATCCCCGACTTCACCCGCTACGGCAGGAGCCAGAAGGCACAGACCCGGGGCCAGGCCCTCGGCCTGCCCACCACCATGACCCTGTTCGCCTTCCTGTCGGTGATGGTCACCTCGGGCTCGCAGGCCGTCTACGGCGAGGCCATCTGGGACCCCGTACAGCTCGCCGCCAAGACCGACAACACGGCGGGCCTGCTCTTCGCGCTGGTCACCGTCCTGGTGGCGACGCTCTCCGTCAACGTCGCGGCCAACCTGGTCTCACCGGCGTTCGACTTCTCCAACATCGCGCCCCGCCGCATCAGCTTCCGGGCCGGCGCCCTCGCCACCTGCGTCCTCGGTGTGCTGATCTTCCCCTGGAAGCTGTACTCCGACCCGCAGGGCTACATCTTCACCTGGCTCGGCCTGGTCGGCGGCCTGCTCGGCACCGTCGCCGGCATCCTCATCGCCGACTACTGGATCCTGCGCCGCTCCCGGCTCGACCTCGCCGACCTGTACCGCCCGGGCGGCCGCTACTGGTACGAGGGCGGCTGGAACTGGCGGGCCGTCGTCGCCTTCGCGGTCGGCGGTGTCCTCGCCGTCGGCGGCGCGAGCTTCAAACCGCTGATCGACGGCCGCCCGATCCCCGCGCTGGCCGATCTGGCCGACTACGGCTGGGCCGTGGGCCTCGGCACGTCCATGGTCCTGTACCTGGCGCTGATGGCCCTGCGGGGCCGTGACCGCGCATCCGCCTGACACGGACCTGCGCTGGAGGGCGGCGGCTCAGCCCTTGTCGCTCTCCAGCGCGGCCACCGCTTCCTTCGCGGCCTTGATGGCGCCCTTGTTGATCGTGTCCGTGCTGGGCGCCTTCTTCGACTCGAAGTCACTGCCGTTGTAGGTGATCGTCACCAGCGCGTTGGAGGCGCGGGCGATCACGACGCCCTCGCGGGTCTCCTGCTTGTCCTCGGTCGTGAGGTTCACGACCGAGTACGCGCTGTCCCCCAGACCGGGGACGGCCCCGCCGCCGCTCTTCTTCTCGACTCCGGCCGCGTACGACTTCCGCGCGGCCTCGTCCGACTGCATGATCTCGTAGGACACGTCGAGCCAGCGGTAGTCGTACCCCTTGAGCGCGTTCCAGGAGCAGGTGCGGCGCAGCTCGGCGTCCGTGGACGGTATCTCCTTGCCGGCCGTCTTGGCACCCGGCACCAGCGACCCGACCGTCTTCTCGGCGACGCTCTCGCACGGGGCGGGAGCGGCCGAGTACGCCTTCGGCACCGTCGACGTCGACGGGGCGGACGCGGACCGGCTCTCGGTCTTCTGCTCGGCCGGCTGGTGCTCGGCGGCCTGTGGCGCGGCGAGCGGACCGGACGACAGCGCCCAGCCCGCCGCGGCGAGCACCACCACCGGGGACAGACGGGCGGTCAGGGCCAGGGGCAGGGATACGGAACGCACGGCGCCCTTCAGGTGGGGACGGACGGTGCGGAGCGGGTCCGCACGGCGGACGGGGACGACAGTGTCACATGCGTCCCCGTGGTGCGGAAGTGCCGCCTCCCACCCAAGTCCCCGGAGACACTGTGCGTCCCGGTCCGGTCGCGCTGCGCGCAGCGCGACGCCCCGCCGGCCGCCCGGACAAGGCCGGACATGCCTCGACTTCCCGCGACAGGAGGGACATTCACTCCCCGGTCGGCACCCGCAGCGCGTGGTCGCGGAAGCGCCGGGCGATCGGCGGCACAGCGCGGGAGCTCAGCCAGGCGATGCCGATGTCCCGCGCGCCCCGTACGTCGGTGATCTCCAGATAGCGGATCGGGGACTCGGCGGCCGTGGCGTCCGGCGACGACGGGATCAGGGACACCCCGAGCCCCGCGGCGACCAGACCGCGCAGGGTCTCCACCTCCTCGCCCTCGAAGGCGATGACCGGCGTGAAGCCGGCCTCGCGGCACAGCTCCGCGGTGATGTCGCGCAGCCCGTATCCCCGCTTGAGCAGGATGAACCGCTCGTCGGCCACTTCGGCCAGGCGGATCCGGCGGCGCCCGGCCAGCCGGTGCCGGGACGGCACGGCCAGGAGCAACGGCTCGACGAGCAGCCGCCGCCACGTGATGAGGGGGTGGCCGGGGTCGCTGCTGGTGATGACCAGATCCGCGGTCGCCTCGAGGAGGTGCCGGGTCAGCCCCATCTCGCCGTCCTGGTGCAGCTCGAACTGCGCCTTCGGGAAGGTCCGCCGGAAGTCGGTGAGGAGCCGGGGAACGAGCCAGGTTCCCAGGGTGTGCAGGAAGGCCAGCGACACCACGCCCGAGTCGGGGTGAACCATCTCGGTCACGGCCCGCCGGCCCCGGTCGTAGTTGTCGAGCACCCCGTCGACGTACTCCTTGAACACCCGGCCCGCCGGAGTGAGGCGCAGCACGCGCCCGACGCGCTGCAGGAGCTCGGCGCCGACCTCGCCCTCCAGCCGGGCCAGGGCCCGGGACAGGGCGGGCTGGGTGACACCGGCGTCCGCCGCGGCGTCGGTCACCGTCGTCCCCTCCGCGACGGCCTGGAAGGAACGCAGCACCTGGAGATCCATGCTCCCATTCTTCCCCGTCATGGGTCGCCGGCGACCCAGGCGGAGGCGGCATGGGTCACACCCGAGCCGGGCCGGGAGCCGCTACCGGACCGGATGCGCCGTACCCGCCACCACGTGCCCGGTCACCTGGTCACAGAGCTGTTCGGCCGCCGTGATCGCGCTCTCCCAGTCGGGCAGCGGCCGCCCGCGGCGGGCCGGTTCGCGCCGCGCGTGAGCGACCGTCCGGCGCGCCTCGGCCAGCCGGTGGTAGGCCGCACGGCGCAGCGACTGCCGCTGGACCGGGCCCGCTTCCGGCGCGGCGTCGCGGTAGCGCCGGGCGGCGGCGATGGCGGCCTCGGTCTGCGCCTCGGCGCGGCGGGCGGCGGAGTCCGGCCACACCGCGAAGTGCGCGACGAGCACCAGCGCGGACGCCAGCGCTGTGTCCACCACCCGCGTGCCGTACAGCGGACGATGGTCGCCCAGCAGGTCCAGCAGCACGAACACCACGGCGGTCAGGCCCAGCGTGGCGAGCGCGTAGTGGTGCCGCACGCCGATGGCCATGAGCGCGCCGAACACGGCCACGACACCCACCACGGCGTAGGTACCCGTGGCCGCCGCGGACACCGCCCCGATGGCGGCCACCCCGACGATCGTGCCGACGCACCGGTGCAGGGCCCGGGGCAACAGCGGACCGAAGTCCGGCTTGTAGACGAAGGCCACCGTCATGGGCAGCCAGTAGCCGCGCGGCCGGTGCAGCACCTCCGCGAGCACATGGGCGGCGAGCACGCACCCGGCCAGCAGCAGCGCGTACCGTACGCGTGCCGCCCGCCCGGGCCCCTCGTGCACCGGCAGGCGCAACTCCAGGTCGAGCCCCTCCGGTTCCCCGTCGACGGCGGAGACCAGTTCGGCCAGGGCGCGCCCGCCCGGCGAGCCGGACACCGGCGCCGGCAGCACCGGGCGGTCCTCCGGGGCCGCGAGGTGCCCCGGCAGCAGGCGTCCGGCCAGGTGCCGCGGTACGCGGGTGAGACCGGGCGGCAGCGAACGGCCCTCCCACACCAGGGCCGTCACGGCCTCGCCCAGGCGCACGGCGTGGTGGAACGCCCGGACCAGGTCCCCGGCCCCGGCCTGCCGCCGCCCGCGCGGGGCGAGATGAGGGGCCATCACCTCGTGGGCGTGGTTCAGGGCCAGCGTCATCCGCAGGCGGGCTTCCTCGGCGGCATCGGTACCCGCCGCGGCCAGGGCCTCGCCCGCGCTCCGGTACACCGCGAGCACGGCGGCCCGTTCGACGTGGTGCCGGCGCCACAGCCACGGGGCCGCGGACAGCACCAGGACGAGGACGACACCGGCGAGCAGCGCCAGCGGCGGCTGCCACCACGGCCCCGGCACCGGGATGCCGCTGCCGATCGTGACGCCGAGCAGCAGGTGCATGCCCGACACGGACGCGATCCGCCCGCGCAGGCCGACACCGCCCGCCACGAGCGCGGCCGCCACCAGGCACCCCGCCACCGCCGCCGGCTCCCCGCTGCGCAGGGCGAGTTCACCGGCGAGCAGACCGAGCGCGCTGGACACCCCGGTCCAGCCCAGCCGCCGCACCCGGACCCGGTACGGGTCGGAACCGTCCTGGCTCACCCCCCACAGGGCGCCGATGGCGGCGATCGCCGAGAGCACGACCCACCCGGTGGCCAGCCCGACGAGCAGGGGCAGCGCGAGCGCGACGGCCCCTCGCGCCGCCGCGGCCAGGGGCAGCGACCCGGGCACGCGGACGCGAAGGGGGCGCCGCGGCCACGGGAATGACGTGCGCCGCGGACGGCCCGGTCGCGTGTCCGCGGCCGGTGTCGTACGGCCGTGTCCAGGACGGCGTTGCCGCGCGCGCGTCCGGAGGACGCCGTCGGCGGTACTGCTCCCTGTGCCCATGACTCCTCCTCCTGCATCGCGACCCGGGGCTCGCTCCCCAGCCTGGGACGATGCCTGGCATGCGTCCAATGCCTGGTCCGACAGAGATCCATAACCTCAGGGCATTCGAGCTGTGACCTGCGGGTTTCCGGAGGTGCGAAGACCGCCGCGCCGCCGCCTGTGATTGACGTCGCCCGGGCGGGGGCAGCGAAGGGGAGGGAGTTCCGGACCCGACGGCTCCGGCCTCGCTCCCGCGTCCCGAGGCCCGGTGAGAGGTCAGATGTTCACCACCCGCCCCACCCTCCAGGGCACCTTCGGCATGGTGTCCTCCACCCACTGGCTCGCCGCGCAGTCGGCGATGGCGGTCCTGGAGAGCGGCGGGAACGCCTGCGACGCCGCCGTCGCGGGCGCCTTCGTGCTGCACGTCGTCGAGCCGCACCTCAACGGCCCGGCCGGCGAGGTGCCGATCCTGCTGGCCCCGGCCGGCGGCGAGGCACGGGTGCTGTGCGGGCAGGGCGTAGCACCGGCGGGCGCGACCGTCGCCCACTACGCGGGCCTCGGCCTGGACCTCGTCCCCGGCACCGGCCCGCTCGCCGCCGCCGTACCGGGCGCGTTCGACGCCTGGATGCTGCTGCTGCGCGACCACGGCACCAAGTCCCTCGACGACGTCCTCGCGTACGCCATCGGCTACGCCGAGCACGGGCACGCGCCCGTGGAGCGGGTCGGCGAGACCGTCGAGACCGTGCGCGAGCTGTTCGAGACGGAGTGGACCTCGTCGGCCGACGTCTACCTGCCCGGCGGCAAGGCGCCACGCCCCGGCGAACTCTTCGCCAACCCGGCGCTCGCCGCCACCTGGCAGCGCCTGCTCGCCGAGACCGCCGGGGCGGGGGACAGGGAGGCGCGGATCGACGCCGCGCGGGAGGTGTGGCGCACCGGGTTCATCGCCGAGGCCCTCGTCCGCCAGGCCGCCCGCCCCACGAAGGACACCAGCGGCGAACGCCACACCGGCACCCTCACGGCCGCCGACCTCGCCGCCTGGTCCGCGACCTACGAGACACCGGCGACGTACGACTGGAACGGCTGGACCGTGTGCAAGCCGGGCCCCTGGAGCCAGGGCCCGGTACTTCTCCAGCAACTCGCCCTGCTCCCGCCCGAACTGCCCCCGTACGGCTCGGCCGACCACGTCCACCTTCTGGTGGAGAACTGCAAGCTCGCCATGGCCGACCGGGAGGCCTGGTACGGGGACGCCGCCGACGTGCCACTGGAGGACCTGCTGTCCGGCGCGTACAACACCGCCCGCCGTGCCCTCGTCGGCGAGCGGGCCGAGAACGATCTGCGGCCCGGCAGCCCCGGTGGACGCACCCCGCGGCTGTGCGCGCACGCGCGCGTGGCGGCCGCCGCACACGATGGCTTCGAGGCCCTGGGCGTCGGCGAACCGACCGTCGCCAAGGGCACGGCGTCCCCCGTGGCCGGCGAACCGGAGATCCTCGCCGACGGCACCACCCGCGGCGACACCTGCCACCTCGACGTCGTCGACCGCTGGGGCAACATGATCTCGGCCACGCCCAGCGGCGGGTGGCTCCAGTCCAACCCGGTCGTGCCCGAACTCGGCTTCCCGCTCGGCACCCGGCTCCAGATGACCTGGCTGGAGGAGGGGCTGCCGAACTCCCTCACGCCCGGCCGCCGCCCCCGCACCACGCTGACGCCCTCGATCGCCCTGCGCGACGGCGTGCCCGTCATGGCGTTCGGCACGCCCGGCGGGGACCAGCAGGACCAGTGGCAGCTGCACTTCCTCCTCGCGGTCGCCCTGCGCGGCCCCGTACGCGGCGGCCTCGACCTCCAGGGCGCGATCGACGCCCCGAACTGGCACAACGACAGCTTCCCCGGCTCCTTCTACCCGCGCGGCATGCGCCCGGGCAGTGTGACCGTGGAGTCCCGCACCGACCCCGCCGTCGTCGCGGAACTGCGGCGCCGCGGCCATGACGTGACCGTGGGCGGACCCTGGTCGGAGGGCCGATTGTGCGTGGTCGCGCGGGACCCGGAGACGGGTGTGCTGTCTGCGGCGGCGAACCCGCGCGGGATGCAGGGGTACGCGGTGGGCCGGTGAGCCGGCGGCGACCAGCCGGCACGCGCGTGGGCGGCGCGCGGCGCCGTCCGACCGTGCCCGGGCGCGCCCGGCTGTTCACCGCGATGCCACCCGGAGTGCACCCGGCGGGCGGGTCCTGTCAGTGGCGCGTGGTGTCATGGAGGGGTGATCGACAGCATCGAAACCATCGAAGAGTTTCTCGCACAGCACTCCTCCGACGTCGAAGAGGCGGTCCGCAAGGCGGCCGCCGCCGAGATCCTGCCGCGCTGGCGCCGGCTCGCCGCGCACGAGGTCGACCAGAAGAGCGGCCCGCACGACCTGGTGACCGACGCCGACCGCAAGGCCGAGCTGTACCTGACCGAGGCCCTGGTCGCCCTGCTGCCCGGCTCGGTCGTGGTCGGCGAGGAGACGGTGCACGCCAGCCCCGCGACGTACGAGGCGATACACGGCGACGCCCCGGTCTGGATCGTCGACCCGGTCGACGGGACACGCCAGTTCGTGCGCGGCGAGGCCGGGTTCTGCACCCTGGTCGCGCTGGCCCACCGCGGCACCCTGCTCGCGTCCTGGACGTACGCGCCCGCCCGCGACCGGTTCGCCACCGCCCAGCGCGGCAAGGGCGCCTGCCTCGACGGGGAGCGGCTGTTCGCCGGAGTGCCGGAGCCCGGCCGGGACCTGCGCGTGGCCACCTCCCACCCCGACTACACCACGGACGAACAGAAGGACGCCCTGCTCGGCCTGCGCGCCGACGGCGTGGCACCGCGCCCGTGCGGCTCGGCGGGGCTGGAGTACCTCGCCATCGCCCGCGGCGAGTTGGACGCGGTGGCGTTCAGCTGGGAAGCGGCCTGGGACCACGCGGCCGGTCTGCTCCTGGTCGAGGAGGCGGGCGGCGCCCACCTCACCCTCGCGGGCGAGCCGTTCCGCATCGCGGGCGGCAACACCCTGCCCTTCACCGCCGCCCGCGACGCGGCCACGGCCCGCAGGGTGGTGGGCCTGCTGTCGGGCGGGGCCTGAGCAACGGGACAGTCGCGTGTCGCACGCAGCTGATCACTCAGCGTGGGTGCGCGGGGGGTCCGGCCGTCTCGAAGCGGCCTTCCTCGGCGGAAATCACCCGCGGCCGGTGACTGTCAGTCTCCGGGCATATCCTGATCCCCAGTGGCCGTCGGCTGACGAAGGGGTCCGAGGTGCCGTCGATGCTCGATGCCGTCGTAGTGGGTGCGGGGCCGAACGGGCTGACCGCGGCCGTGGAGCTGGCCCGTCGCGGTTTCTCCGTCGCCGTCTTCGAGGCCCGGAGCACCGTGGGCGGCGGGGCCCGCACCGAGGAGCTCACCCTCCCCGGCTTCCGGCACGACCCGTGCTCCGCGGCCCATCCGCTCGCCATCAACTCACCGGCGTTCCGGGCCCTGCCGCTCCAGCGGTACGGCCTGGAGTGGCTGCACGCCGAGCTGCCCATGGCGCATCCCTTCCCGGACGGCTCGGCGGCCGTCCTGGCCCGCACGGTCGGTGAGACGGCCGCCTCCTTCGGCCCGCGCGACGCCGGCGCCTACCGCAGGCTCATCGAGCCCTTCCTGCCCAAGTGGGACACCCTCGCCCGGGACTTCATGTCACTGCCGCTGACCGCGCTGCCCCGCGACCCGGTGACCCTCGCCCGCTTCGGCCTGACCGGGCTGCCCCCGGCGACGCTGTTGATGCGCCGCTTCCGCGACGAACCGGCCAAGGCCCTGTTCTCCGGGCTCGTCGCCCACGTCATGGCACCGCTCGGCGGCTTCGCGACCGGCGCCGTCGGCCTGGTCTTCGCCCTCGCGGCGCACGCCCGCGGCTGGCCCCTCGCCCGCGGCGGCTCCCAGTCCCTCTCCGACGCCCTCGCCGCCTACCTGCGGGACCTCGGCGGCAGCGTCCACACCGACTACGAGGTCAAGCGCCTCGACGACCTGCCGCCGGCCCGGGCGTACGTCTTCGACACCTCACCCACCGCCCTGGCCCGCATCGCAGGTTTCGGCAACCACTACGGCGGATACCGCTACGGGCCGGGCGTCTTCAAGATCGACTACGCGCTGGACGGCCCCGTGCCCTGGACCGCCAAGGAGGCCCGAGCCGCCGGCACGGTGCAGGTCGGCGCGAGCAGCGCGGAGATCGGCACGGCCCTGCGCGCCGCCTCCCGCGAGGGCCGGGCCCCCGACAAGCCGTTCCTGATCACGGTCCAGCCGAGTGTCGTCGACCCCACCCGCGCCCCGGAGGGCAAGCACGTCTTCTGGGCCTACGGGCACGTCCCGCACGGCTGGACCGGTGACCTCACCGACACCATCGAGCGCCAACTGGAGCGCTTCGCCCCGGGGTTCCGCGACCGCGTCCTGGCCCGGGCCACGGCGGGCCCGCCCGAACTCGCCGCCCGCAACGCCAACTACATCGGCGGGGACATCGCCTCCGGCGCGGCCTCCGGCCTCCAGCTCCTGCTGCGCCCGAGGCCCACGCTGTTCCCGTACCGCACCCCGCACCCGGCGGTCTTCATCTGCTCGTCGGCGACCCCGCCGGGCCCCGGGGTGCACGGCATGTCGGGACACAACGCGGCGAAGGCCGTCTGGAAGCGGCTGAGGCGGATATGACGGCCATCGAACTGGTCCGGGGCGACATCACCCGCGAGAGCGTCGACGTGATCGTCAACGCGGCCAACTCCTCCCTGCTGGGCGGGGGAGGGGTCGACGGAGCGATCCACCGCCGCGGCGGACCCGCGATCCTCGAGGACTGCCGCAGGCTGCGCGCGGGCCACCTCGGCAAGGGCCTGCCCACCGGCCGGGCGGTCGCCACCATCGCCGGCGAGCTCGACGCCCGCTGGGTCGTCCACACCGTCGGCCCGGTGTTCAGCACGAGCGAGGACCGCTCCGGTCTGCTCGCCTCCTGCTATCGCGAGTCGCTCCGCGTGGCCGGTGAACTGGGCGCCCGTACCGTGGCGTTTCCCGCGATCTCCACCGGCGTCTACGGCTGGCCGATGGACGACGGCGCGCGCATCGCGATCGAGACCGTACGGGCGGCGGAGACCACGGTCGAGGAGGTCAGGTTCGTCCTCTTCGACGAGCAGGCGTACGAGGCGTTCGCCGCGCGGCTGTGCTGAACCGCGGCAGGGTTCAGACGGGCTCCGGCTCGAAGTGCTGCAGCAGGTCCCGGCCGGGCTGCACGACGCCGTAGGTGCTTTCCGGGACGGCGTTCCACACGCCAGGCAGATCGCCCAGCGGCTCCGACACGACCAGCCGGGTCTCGTCGGACACATGGTTCAGGAACCCGAGGTCGGGGTGGAGGGCACGCACGTCCTCCACCCTGCTGCTGTAGTACAGCGACCGTGACTTGCCCGCGCTGGAGTAGCGGAAGAACCACACCCGCTCCCCGTCGGTCACCGCGACGGTCATCTGCAGTGGCTGCGGCACCCCCTGCTCGCGGCCCAGCCGCTCGATCAGCCCCGTCATCCGGGCCACCGCACCCGGCGGATCCGCGTCCAGCCCGAGGGTGAGCGCCACATGGAACATCACCTCGGAGTCCGTCGTGCCCTCCATCGACGGGAACAGCCCCGGGTCCACGGACAGCATGAGGTCCCGGCGCAGTTCGCGGAAGCCGTCGATCGCCCCGTTGTGCATCCACATCCACCGTCCGTGGCGGAACGGATGGCAGTTCGTCTGCTGCACGGCCGACCCGGTGGAGGCACGTACATGGGCGAAGAACAACGGCGAGCGCACGTGGTCGGCGATCTCCCTCAGGTTGCGGTTGCTCCAGGCCGGACCGGTGTCGCGGATGACCGCGGGGGTGCGCAGGTGCCACGCGTACCAGCCGACGCCGAAGCCGTCGCCGTTGGTGGTCTCGACGCCCATCCGCGCGTGCAGGCTCTGGTCGATCAGCGAGTGCTGCGGGCGGTAGAGGACGTCGTCGAGCAGCACGGGAGTGCCCGAGTAGGCGAGCCAGCGGCACATGGCCGTACCCCTGTTCCGAGCCGCCCGGGCCGGGCCCGCGGCTCCGTAGTGGTGTGCGTGTGACTCAGGGAACCCCGGGCCAAGCCCGGGGCGCATCGCCCACGGCGGGTGAGAGCGTGCCGCCGCGCCGCGGGCCGGGACCAGGACGTGCCCCGGTCCGCTCGCGGCCGGCCGTCACTCCGCCGCGTGCACACGGCCCGAGCGGACCGCGGCGCCCAGGGCCTCGAAGTCCCGCTCGTTCCGGTCGGCGTACGCCTGGGCGAACACGGTGAGGGCGCGGTCGAAGCGGTCGCCGCCGCCCAGATAGGCCGCGATGGCGATGGGGTCGCCGGAGCGGGCGTGGGCCCGTGCCAGGCTCGCCCCGCACAGCCGCCCGAACAGCCGCAGCAGGCCTGGATCCATGGTCTCCGGCCGGGCGATGCCCTTCCAGTCCCGCAGTTGCCGCACGTAGAAGTCCCGCTCCTGCCCGTCGAGGCCCACCGCGTGCGTCCAGCCCAGCAGGATGTCGCTGGTCGTCTGGATCAGGCGCTGTCCCGCCACCACACGCCGGCCCTGGTTGTCGTAGCGGTCGCCGCCGCTGTGCGCCGCGAGCACCGACTCCTGCGCCTCCTTGGCCTGGAGCAGCAGCGGATCGTCGTCGTCCCGCCCGAGCATCAGCACGATCCAGCAGCGGGTGCCGACACTGCCGACCCCGACCACCTTGCGTGCGATGTCGACCAGGCGGTAGCGGCGCAGCAGGTGCCGGCGCTCGGACGACAGGCTCCGGGTGTAGCCCTCCAGGACCGCCAACAGCTCCTTTTCCCGCCCGTGACCCGAGGAGTCGTCCACCAGGTCCCGCAACGGGGTGATCAGCGGCGGGTCCGGTGTGATCCGCCGCCCCTGTGCCGTGTCCCGGGTGAGCTTCTCGTAGGCCTGCATGTGGGTGCGGTTCCGGGCACCGGCCGTGGCCTTCGCGGTGCGGCGCCGGGCCTCCTTGGACATCGACGCGGCCATCAGCTCCCGCATGTGGTCGGCGTCGTCCTGGGCGTACCAGATGTCCAGGGTGCGCATCCCGGCGAAGTCCCGCATCCGCCGCCGGTAGGCCCGGACGCACGTCTCGACCGCGCTGTTCTGCTCGGCCGTCCCGAAGCCGTTGGCGCGGGCCGCGATGACGAAGCTGGCGGCGAGCCGCTTGACGTCCCACTCGAACGGCCCGGCCAGTGTCTCGTCGAAGTCGTTGATGTCGAACACCAGATGGCGCTCGGGCGACGCCAGCAGCCGGAAGTTCAGCAGGTGGGCGTCCCCGCACAGTTGCACCCGCAGCCCGGTGTCCGTGCCGGACCCCAGGTCCGCCGCCATGACCGCCGCCGCGCCGCGGTAGAAGCGGAACGGGGACTCCAGCATGCGGGCGTAGCGGATCGGCACCAACTCCGGTACGCGGGTGGCCGACTGGCGCTCCAGCACGTCGACCGGATCGAACCGGTCCGGTCCCGCCTCGAACCCGGCATGGGACGACCGCGGCACGCGCCGCCGCGCCTCCCGGCCCGCGGTCGCCCGCTCGGCCGGGGACATGAAGGTCGTGAAGGGGCTCGGTACGGTCATGGTTCAGTCCTTCCGCCGCATGGGGAAGTCGTCCGAGGGCTCCCGGCCCTGCCGGCGCAGCCCCGCCTGCACGGCGCCGGCGAGGATGCGCGCCGCCACGCCCACCAGCATCAGACCGCCCGCCATCTGAATCATCGTCAGCACCCGTCCGGTCTGGGAGCGGGCCGTGATGTCGCCGTATCCGACGGTGGTGAACGTCGTGAGCGTGAAGTACAAGGAGTCCGTCTTGGTCAGCGGCTCGCTGAACGAGCCCGGCGTGGTGTGCTCCAGCAGGTAGTAGGAGCCCGCGAAGAGCAGCAGGAAGAGCGCCAGCGTGGTGGCCAGGGTCTCGACCGCCTTCAGCCGGGGGTGGGGCGAGGAGACGATGGCCCGCACCTGCCACCAGAACACCACGACCACCAGCAGCAGGCCGCAGGCCAGCAGCACGGAATCGCCGGTCGTGCCGCGTCCGTCCAGGGGCAGCAGGTAGTAGACCGTGACGAGCCCGGCCGCGACGAGCACGGCCCGTACGAGGGCCACGACCGCCGCACGCCGCCGCTGCCCCGGCCGGCGCCGGCACGGCTGCTCCACTGGATCGTCCATCGCGCGTCTCTCGGTCGCGGTCCTGCCTCCGGCACCGGGGCGCCCCACGAGGCCTGTCCCACCACCTCAGCGTCCCGGCGCCGCACGGGGATCACCCGCCGCGGGTGAGGCGGCCCGGACGGGCCCCGGGCAGGCTGGGGTCGACGGGGACGGCTGCCCGGTGCACCCGGCACGGAGGACCGCGATCAGCGCCCCTTCCGCGGGGGCGGGAGGGGCCGGCGAGAACGGCTCCGGGGTATCGGGCTCCGGCCCCAGTACACCCGACCTCCGGTCGCGGACCGCGCCGGACCCGGCAGAATCGAGGAGCAGGATGACCGCCACACACCCCACGCACGGGCGCACCACGGCGAAGCACGGCTGGGCCACCGGCATGACGGCCTTCGCGGCGATCATGCTCATGATCGCCGGGATCCTCGCCGTGATGCGCGGCATCGCGGCCATCGCCGAGGACGAGGTCTTCGTTTCGACCCGCAATTACATCTTCGAGTTCGACCTCACCGGCTGGGGCTGGACCCACCTCGCCCTGGGCGTGGTCGCCGTGCTGGTCAGCATGGGCCTGTTCCAGGGGGCGGGCTGGGCACGTGTCGTCGGCGTGGGCATCGCCGCGCTCGTCATCATCGCCAACTTCCTGTCCCTGCCGGCCTACCCGGTCTGGTCCGTGATCATGATCGCGATGTCCGCGTTCGTCATCTGGGCCCTGTGCACGCCACGCAGGAGGGACGCCTGAGCCCCTCGCGGCTCAGGCTCGCGTACGGACCAGCAGCAGGGCCACGTCGTCGTCCGGCTCGGGACTCAGCGCGCTGAGCAGACTGTCGCTCGCGCGCTGCAGACTGGGCCCCGCGTGCTGGAGCAGCCGGGTCAGCGTGCCGAGGCCGGTGTCGATCGGCTCCCCGCGGTTCTCGACCAGGCCGTCCGTGTACAGGGCGAGGAGAGACCCCGGGGCGAGTTCCACCTCGACGGTGCCGAACTCCACACCGCCGACCCCGAGCGGGACACCGCCCGGTACGTCGACGAGCTCCGCGCTGCCGTCCGCGCCGGCGAGCACCGGCGGCAGATGCCCGGCGCTGGACAGCTCGCAGGTGCCGCGCCCCAGGTCGCACACCGCGTACACGCACGTGGCGATCGCGTCCCCGAGCGAGCCGGCGATGTCGTCGAGGTGCTTCAGCAGCTCGGCGGGCGGCAGGTCCAGCCGGGCCAGCGCTCGTGTCGCCGTGCTCAGCTGCCCCATGATCGCCGCGGCCTGGACACCCTTGCCCATGACGTCCCCGACGACCAGCCCGGTGCGCCCGGGGCCCAGCGGCAGGACGTCGTACCAGTCGCCGCCGACTTCGCTGAGGGCCGGGCGGTAGCGGGCGGCGATGTCCAGCCCCTCCCGCTCGGCGGGCGTGCTCGGGAGCAGGCTGCGCTGCAGGGTCAGGGCGGTGCCGCGCTCGCGGCCGTAGAGGCGGGCGTTGTCTATGCAGATCGCGGCGCGTGCGGCCAGTTCCGAGGCGAGCACCCGGTCCCGGTCGTCGAAGGGGCGCTCGTTGACCGTGCGGTACAGCGAGAGCGTGCCGAGCACCTTGCCGCGGGCCATCAGTGGCAGCGCCAGGTAGGAATGGGCCCCGGCCTCGTGCAGTGCCTGGGCGGCGCGTGCGTCCCGGGCGAGGCGTCGCAGCATCCGGCTGTCCACCCGCTCGACCAGGACCGGACGGGCGCTGCGCACGCACTGCGTGATGATCCGCGACGAGCCGTACGTGGCGAGCTCGCCGACCGGGTCGGCGGCGTGAATGGCGTCGGTGGGGTAGCCGGCCGCCACGGCCAGCGCCCGGAACTCGGCCGGGGCGCCGCCCGACACGGGCGTGATGGTGCCCCGGGACACGACCGACTCCAGGACGTCCACGGCGGCCAGGTCCGCCAGGTGCGGCACGACCACGTCGGCCAGTTCCCGGGCGGTCTGCTGCAGGTCCAGGGTCGTGCCGATCCGCACCCCCGCGTCGGCGATCACCGACAGGTGCTGGCGTGCCTGCGCGACCTCGGCCGCGGCCTGCTGGCGCTCGGTGACGTCCAGCACGGCCATCGCAAGCCCGAGGACCCGGCCGTCGGTGTCCTCGATGCGGTGGTACGACTCCGAGTAGGCGCGGTCCTGGGTGTCCGCCGCCGTACGCCCGACGGTCTGCTGGTCGAGCAGGGGTCTGCCGGTCTCCAGGACGTGCCGCATCCGGGCCTCGATGGCCGCCACGTCCAGGTCCGGCAGCACTTCCCCGACCCGGCGCCCCAGCACCGCCTCCTCGGGCACGCCGTTGATCCGCTCCAGTGCGGGGTTGACCCCGACCCAGCGCAGGTCGTTGTCGAAGACGGCGATGCCGAGCGGGGTCTGGTTGACGAGGCTGTGGGAGAGGGCGAGGTCGCGCTCCACCTGCCGTACGGTCGTCGCGTCCGTGGCCAGTCCCAGCAGGTGCGGTTGCCCCTCGGGGTCGAGGAGGCGCATCGTACGGAACTCCACGGCCCGTTCCGTGCCGTCGCGGTGCCGCAGCGGGAAGACACCGGCCCACCGGGCGCCCGTGCTGACCTGGGCGAACAGCTCCCTGCCCCGGGGGCGGTTCTCGGGGGAGACCAGGAGGGTGTCGGCCCGCTGCCGCAGAGCCTCCTCGGCGGTCCAGCCGAGCAGCTGCTCGATCTCGGGACTCCACAGCGCGATGTGCCCGCCCGCGTCGAGGACCACGGCCGCGACCTTCAGCAGGTCCAGCAGCCCGCCGGGCGCGGTCGTGACGGCGTCGCGGTCCGAGGTCGCGTAGCCGTTCATGCGGGCCGCTCCTTCCGGCGCGGCAAAGGTACCGCCATGATCTGTTGTGCGGGCTGTCCGATGAGGTCACATTACGGTCGGAGCAGCGGCACTGTCGCGCCGAAATGACAAAAAAAGCGCGGGTCACCACCGCACCAGGAGGGAGCGGCGTCGTGTCGGACCGGAGGCTGCGGGAGAGCCTGCCCACCCCCTCGGGGACGGTGCGCTGGGACCGGCTCGGCGAGCCCGGCGGCGAGCCGGTCGTGCTGCTGCACGGGACGCCGTTCTCGTCGTACGTGTGGCACGAGATCGCAACCGCCCTCGCCGCCGTCGGCCACCACGTCCACGTCTGGGACATGGCGGGCTACGGCACCTCCGGCATGCACTCCGGCCAGGACGTCTCACTGGCCGCCCAGGGCCGGATCTTCACCGAGCTGCTGGCGCACTGGGGCCTGCGGGAGCCGTCGGTGATCGCGCACGACTTCGGCGGCTGCGTGGCCCTGCGGGCCCACCTGCTGCACGGGGCCCGCTACCGGCGGCTCGCCCTGGTCGACCCGGTGGCCCTGAAGCCCTGAGGGTCCCCCTTCTTCCGTCTGGTCGGGGAGCACAGCCGGGTGTTCGAGCAGCTCCCGGCGGCGCTGCACGAGGCCCTGGTGCGCGAGTACGTCTCCTCCGCCAGCCACGTCGGCCTGCGCCCCGCCGCGCTCGACGCGCTGGTGCGGCCCTGGACGGGGGAGGAGGGGCAGGCGGCGTTCTACCGGCAGATCGCGCAGGCCGACCAGCGCTACACCGACGAGATCCAGCCGCTCTACCCGACGGTCGACCTGCCCATCACCGTGTGCTGGGGCACCGAGGACACCTGGATCCCCTTCGCCAAGGGGGAGGAGCTCGCGGCCCTGATCCCGGGTGCGCGGCTGGTACCCGTCCCGGAGGCGGGCCATCTCGTCCCGTTGGACGCGCCCGCCCGGCTGACGAGCGAGCTGTTCGCCTTCCTCACGGCCTGAACCATCAGGACCGCACAAAGTCCGACGCGGTCATTGCTTCGTTTGTGTGCGGGTCCTAGGGTGTGCCTGCTCAGCAGTTGCTCCGTCACCGTCAGTTGCCACGCGACTCAACAGAAACACCCACTCAGGGTGTGCAGTTGAGGATCGCATCTGACGTGCCCTCAGTCCGTGCAGCACCGCACCTGTCGAACCGAGGAAGGCCACGTTCATGCCGCACCCCCCGCACCCGTCCCCCGCCGACCGGCCCGTCGTCAGCCGCCGTCGTCTGCTGGAAGGGGGTGCCGCCGTGCTCGGCGCGCTCGCCCTCGCGGCGTCGCCCACCGCGTCGCGCGCGGCCGGCCGGCGCCCGGCGGCCGACGGCCCCCCGGAGTGGAACGACGGCCTGAGCGTGTACCGGGTGGGGACCGAGCCGCCGCACACCACCCTCATGCCCTACGCGGACCTCGGACAGGCCCTGAAGGGCGACCGCGAGCGCTCGCCCTACCGGTTGAGCCTCGACGGCACCTGGAAGTTCGCCTACGCGGACCGCCCCGAGGACCGGGACAAGGACTTCTACGGCACCGACGTCGACGACTCCGGCTGGGACACCATCCCCGTGCCCGCGGCCTGGCAGATGCACGGCTACGACTTCCCGATCTACGTCAACATCACCTATCCCTGGTGGGGGCCCAACGGCGGTGGCGAGGACGCCCAGCCGCCCGCCGCCCCGACCCGCTACAACCCCGTCGGCCAGTACCGCCGCACGTTCACCGTGCCCCGCGACTGGAAGGGCCGGCGCACCTTCCTGCACTTCGAGGGCGTCAAGTCCGCCCACTACGTGTGGATCAACGGCGAGCTGGCCGGCTACCACGAGGACTCCTACACCTCCGCCGAGTACGACATCACCCCGCACCTCAAGCCGGGCACCAACCAGATCGCCGTCGAGGTGTACCGCTACTCCGACGCGGAGTGGCTGGAGGACCAGGACATGATCCGGCTGAGCGGCATCTTCCGCTCGGTCCACCTGTTCTCCACGCCCAGCGTGCACCTGCGCGACTTCCGCCTGGACACCCCCCTCGGCGACGGCTACACCACCGCCGAACTCAAGGTCACCGCGCACGTCCGCGACTACGGTGGCGAGGGCGCGGGCCGCTACACCGTCGAGACCCAGCTCTACGACGCGCGCGGCCACGCCGTCTGGTCCCGCCCCCTGAACGGGTCCGTCGACCTCCCCGACGGCGAGGAGGCCACCGCCGAGGCGGCCAGGGCCGTCCCCTCGCCCAGCCTGTGGTCGGCCGAGCACCCGAACCTCTACACCGCAGTGCTCCGCCTGCGCGACCCGGCCGGCGAGGTGGTCGAGACCCTCTCGCACCGGGTGGGCTTCCGCGAGTTCGCGCTGAAGGACGGCCTGATGCGCATCAACGGCAAGCCCGTCTCCTTCCGCGGCACCAACCGGCACGAGATGCACCCCGTCACCGGCTCGGCGCTCACCCGCGCGCAGATGGTCGAGGACATCCGGATCATCAAGCGCCTCAACATCAACAGCGTCCGCACCTCGCACTACCCCAACAATCCGCTGTGGCTCGAACTCGCCGACGAATACGGCCTGTACCTCGTCGGCGAGACCAACCTGGAGACCCACGGCATCCGCGACGAGTTCCCCGGCAGCGGGCACCCCGAGTGGACCGAGGCGTGCGTGGTGCGCGCCCGGAACATGGTCCACCGCGACAAGAACCACGCCTCGGTGGTCATCTGGTCGCTCGGCAACGAGGCCGGCGGCGGCACGACCTTCAACGCCATGCACGACTGGATCCGTTCCTACGACCCCGGCCGCGTCATCCAGTACGAGGGCGACGACCGCCCGGGCATCAGCGACATCCGCTCCGAGATGTACGACAGCCCGCAGCGGGTCGAGCAGCGCGCCAAGGACACGAGCGACACCCGCCCGTACGTGATGATCGAGTACTCCCACGCGATGGGGAACTCCAGCGGCAACTTCAAGAAGTACTGGGACATCGTCCGCCGCTACGACGTCCTCCAGGGCGGCTGGATCTGGGACTTCGTCGACCAGGCCCTGCGCTGGCCCACCCCGTCGCGCAAGCTGCTGACCGAGTCCGGCCCGGGCTCGCTGCGCGGCGAGGTCATGGCTCCTGCCGGAACCTTCGACCGGGCCAAGGGCGTCTCCGGCGGCACCGTCTTCCCGCGCGACCCCCGCCTCGACCTCACCGGCTCCCTCACGCTGGAGGCCTGGATCACCCCGCGCGTGACCGGCTTTCACCAGCCGATCATCGCCAAGGGTGACACCCAGTACGCCCTCAAGCAGAGCGACAGGAACCTGGAGTTCTTCATCCACGGCGGCGGCCAGTGGGTCACCGCGAGCTGGGCGCTGCCCGACGGCTGGACCGGCAAGGAGCACCACGTCGCCGGCGTCTTCGACGCGGAGGCCGGCACGCTCACCCTCTACGTCGACGGTCAGGTGCGCGGCACCAGGACCACCACCCGGCGCCCCGCGAACAACACCGCGTCCCTGTCGCTCGCCACCGACGTCGACAACCCGACCCGGGAGTTCAGCGGCACCATCCGCCGGGCCCGTGTGTACGCCCGTGCGCTGAGCGCCACCGAACTGGCCTCGGACGCCCGCAAGCCCGGCGACGAGGGTGTGCGCTTCTGGTTCGACGCCGCCACCGCCGGCCTCACCGAGAAGCGCCCGCGCGAGAGGACGTTCTATGCCTACGGCGGTGACTGGGGCGACAACCCCAACGACGGCGCCTTCTCCGGCGACGGCATCGTCACCGCCGACCGCGGCCTCACCGGCAAGTCCGCCGAGGTCAAGCAGATCTACCAGGCCGTCAACGCCACGTCGGCCTCCGGCGGCCCCGGCACCGTCAGGCTCACCAACGAGTACCTGTTCACCAACCTCCGCGAGTTCGACGGCCGTTGGTCCCTCGTCGCCGACGGCGAGGTCGTCCAGCGTGGCCGGCTGACCCGCGACCAGCTGGACGTGGCACCGCTGAGCAGCAAGGACGTCAAGGTCCCGGTACGGCTCCCGGCCAGGCCCGAGCCCGGCACGGAGTACTTCCTCCAGCTCTCCTTCACCACCAGGGAAGCCACCCCGTGGGCGAAGGCCGGCTTCGAGGTGGCCAAGCAGCAACTCGCCCTCGACGCGGGCAGCCCGGCCGTGCGGCCCACGCCGCTGCGGAGCGTGCCCGCCCTGAGCCACACCGACGGGGGCAAGACCGTCACCGTCAAGGGCAAGGGCTTCGCCGTCACCGTCGACAAGGGCACCGGAACCATCACCTCCTACGAGGCGGGCGGCACCCGTCTGCTCACCTCCGGCCCCGTCCCGAACTTCTGGCGGGCCCCCACCGACAACGACCGCGGCAACGGCCAGCACACCCGCAACCAGATCTGGCGCGACGCCGGAGCGCAGCGGAAGGTGTCCGGCGTACGGGTGCGGCCCCTCGGCGACCGGGCCGTCGAGGTCACCGTCACCGGCACGCTGCCCACCGGCACGGAGTCCACGTACAGCACGACGTACACGGTCTTCGGCAACGGCGAGATCAAGGTCGACAACACCCTGCACCCGGGCGCGGCGAACCTGCCGTACATCCCGGAGGTCGGCGCGCTGCTGTTCCTGCCGCGGAGCCTGGACCGGCTGCACTACTACGGCCGGGGCCCCGAGGAGAACATGTGGGACCGCAACGACGCCACCGACGTCGGCCTGTACTCCGGCACCGTCTCCGGGCAGTGGACCTCCTACCTGCGTCCCCAGGAGAACGGCAACAAGACCGACGTCCGCTGGGCCGCGCTGACCGACGGCCGGGGACGCGGCTTGCTCGTGAGCGGTGAGCCGCTGGTGGAGGTCAACGCCTCGCACTTCACGCCCGAGGACCTCTCGGCCGGGGCCCGCCACGACTACCAGCTCACGCCACGGGACGCGGTGGTGCTGCGGATCAACCACCGCCAGATGGGCGTGGGAGGCGACAACAGCTGGGGCGCGCACACCCACGACGAGTTCAAGCTGCCCGCGAACCGCACTTACGCGTACACCTACCGGCTGCGTCCGCTGACGCGCGTGAGCGAGGCGATGGAGGCCTCACGCCGGCCGACCGCCACCGAATAGCACCGACGGTGGGGCAGCGGCGCCGACTCAGTCGGTGGCGTCGCTGATGCCGAGCCGCAGATGCTCCACGTGGTACACGGCCTGGTCGAGCAGCTCGGCGACATGGTGGTCGTGCAGCGCGTAGACCACCGAACGGCCCCGCCGCTCACCCACGACCAGGCCCAGATTGCGCAGCAGCCGCAGCTGGTGCGAACAGGCCGACTGCTCCATGCCGACCTCGGCGGCCAACTCCGTGGCCGGCAGCGGGCCTTCGCGCAGCCGCGCCAGGATCATCAGCCGGGAGGGCGTGGACAGGGCCTGGAGCGTGGTGGCGACCTTCGCGACGTTGTCCGCGTCCAGGCGTACGCGCTCGGCGGTCTCCTGCGCGGGGGTGACGGCTCCATGACCCATGACGTCATCGTACCGGCCCCGCACGAACACATGAATGAATCTTCATCTGTCCCGGTGGGGCGGTGCCGCGCTACCACGTCGATGTCGGATTCTCGCCAGCCCCGGGCCGCCCGGTGCCGGATGCTGGACGCATGCAGATGGGGATGCACACCGACACCGAGCGCTGCCTGCGCGCCGTCCGGTCGAAGGACGCGCGGTTCGACGGCTGGTTCTTCACGGCCGTCCTGACCACCGGCATCTACTGCCGTCCCAGTTGCCCGGTGGTGCCGCCCAAGCCGGAGAACATGGTCTTCCACCCCAGTGCGGCGGCCTGTCAGCAGGCCGGGTTCCGGGCCTGCAAGCGCTGCCGGCCCGACACCAGCCCCGGCTCCCCGGAGTGGAACCAGCGGGCCGACCTCGTGGCCCGCGCCATGCGGCTGATCGCGGACGGAGTCGTGGACCGCGAGGGCGTGCCCGGTCTGGCCGGCCGCCTCGGCTACAGCACCCGGCAGGTCGAACGCCAGCTCCTCGCCGAGCTGGGTGCGGGTCCTCTCGCGCTCGCCCGTGCCCAGCGCGCCCAGACGGCCCGGCTGCTCATCGAGACGACCTCACTGCCCATGGCGCAGATCGCCTTCGCCGCCGGTTTCGCCTCGATCCGCACCTTCAACGACACGGTCCGCGAAGTCTTCGCCCTCCCGCCGAGCGAACTGCGCGCCCGCGCCCCGAAGCGGCAGGGCGCGAGCACCCCCGGCGCCCTGTCCCTGCGGCTGCCGTTCCGTGCCCCGCTCAACCCCGACAACCTCTTCGGCCACCTGGCCGCGACGGCCGTACCCGGCGTGGAGGAGTGGCGCGACGGCTCCTACCGCCGCACCCTGCGCCTGCCCTACGGCCACGGCATCGTGGCCCTCACCCCGAACCCGGACCACATCGCCTGCCGCCTCACCCTCAGCGACCCGCGCGATCTGACCGTCGCCATCAGCCGCTGCCGCCGTCTGCTCGACCTGGACGCCGACCCCGTCGCGATCGACGACCAGCTGCGCGCCGACCCGGTCCTCGCGCCCCTGGTCGGCAAGGCACCCGGACGGCGCGTGCCGCGCACGGTCGACGAGGCCGAGTTCGCCGTCCGGGCCGTGCTCGGGCAGCAGGTCTCCACCGCCGCCGCCCGCACCCACGCCGCCCGCCTGGTCGCCGCGCACGGCGAACCCGTCGAGGACCCCGAGGGCGGACTCACCCACCTCTTCCCGGCCCCCGAAGCCCTCGCGGCGCTGGACCCCGAGTCGCTGGCGATGCCCCGCACCCGCCGCACGACCTTCACCACCCTGGTCCGCGGGCTCGCCGGCGACGACCTCCGCCTGGGCGTCGAGAGCGACTGGCCGCGCACCCGCGCCGAACTCCTCGCCCTGCCCGGGTTCGGCCCCTGGACGGTGGACGTCATCGCCATGCGCGCCCTCGGCGACCCCGACGCCTTCCTCCCCACCGACCTCGGCATCCGCCGCGCCGCCCGGGACCTGGGGCTGCCGTCCACCCCGGCCGCCCTCACCGCCCGCGCGGCGGCCTGGCGCCCCTGGCGGGCGTACGCGGTCCAGTACCTCTGGGCGACCGACAGCCACCCCATCAACTTCCTTCCGGTGTAAGGACCCCCCGATGAAGCAGCACACCGTGACCGACAGCCCGTACGGCCCCCTCACCCTCGTCGCCGACGACGGTGTCCTGTGCGGGCTCTACATGACGGACCAACGGCACCGCCCGCCGGAGGAGTCCTTCGGCACCCGCGACGCCACCCTCTTCGCGGAGGCGGAGGAGCAGCTGAAGGCCTACTTCGCGGGCGAGCTCAAGGAGTTCACCATCCCCCTGCGCCTGAACGGCACCCCGTTCCAGCGCAGCGTCTGGGACGAGCTGCGCCGCATCCCCTACGGCGAGACCCGCACCTACGGCCGGCTCGCCGACGCCCTCGGCGCCCCCACCGCCTCCCGCGCGGTCGGCCTCGCCAACGGCCGCAACCCCATCGGCATCGTCGTCCCCTGCCACCGCGTCATCGGCGCGAACGGCAGCCTGACGGGATACGGCGGCGGCCTGGAACGCAAGCAGCGCCTGCTTGACTTCGAACGCGGGGCGGCGCTGTTCTAGGGCCTGTCGCGTGAGTCCGCCACGATGTGCACCTGTCCGCGGTGGCCGATCGCGACGAGACGCGGCGCTCGGTGTCGGAGGGCGTCCTGAAGAAGCCGGGCAGCCCCGGCGATTCAGACAGGCATCACGCCGTCAGCGCCGTCGAGCAGGTTAGCTCCGTCCGGCCCGGCAGACGGGCCGGCCAGCAGGGAGGACTCGTCGCCGTGAGCATCCACACGCACGGCGGGCATCGCAGAGTCGATCGACAGGGTCTGGGACTCCGTCAACGACCTCTACGCCGCTGCCGAGGTCCTCGACGCAGATGCCGGCCACTTCCGGGAGCTGCCGGTCTTCGGCGGGCGCGCCGTGGCACACAGCGCCGATGCCGACCCCTCCCACCCGCCCCTGGGGGGTTCTATGCACGGGCGGCTGAAGCAGGCCACGCCGTGGTCAGGGCGGTGTGGGCTTGAGACGAGGCCGCGTGCCGGGCCCAGCCATGCGTCAGATGCCGTCCCCGAGGCGGCGCAGCAGCTCCGGCAAGGCCGTGCCGATGGGATCGCGGACGATCTCGTCGGCGCGGTCGTCGTACGGGGTCGGCTCGGCGTTGACGATGACCAGGCGGGCGCCGTGGTCGGCGGCGACACCGGCGAGACCGGCGGCGGGCTGGACCTGAAGGCTCGTGCCGACGGCGACGAAGACCTGACAGGCCTTGCTGATGGCGGCCGCCTCGCCGAGGACGACGGGGTCGAGCCGCTCGCCGAACATCACCGTCGCCGGTTTCAGGATCCCGCCGCACTCCCGGCACGGCGGATCGGCCTCACCGGCGTCGACCCGCGCGAGCGCGTCGGTCATCGGGCCGCGGGCGTGACAGCCGGTGCAGACGACACCGCGGGCCGACCCGTGCAGTTCGAGCACCTTGCGGGCGGGCATCCCGGCGAGCTGGTGCAGCCCGTCCACGTTCTGCGTGATCACCCGCACCGGCACCCCGGACCGCTCCAGTTCCGCCACCGCCCGGTGCGCGGCGTTGGGCTCGGCCCGCAGCGCCCCGCTCTCGCGCCGCATCAGCCAGGAGCGGCGGCGGATGTCGGCATCGCCCATGTAGTACTCGTACGTGACGAGCTTCTCGGCGTCGGGATCCCGCCGCCACAGCCCGTTCGGCCCGCGGTAGTCCGGGATGCCGGAATCCGTGCTGATGCCGGCACCGGTGAGCAGGGCGACGAGGGGTTTGGCCATGGCGCCGAGGGTATGCGGGGCCGCGGGACGGCGGCGAGCGGATATCGGACGGGACGCAGCGGCTCGGGGGCCGGGGTGAGCGGCCGCGGGCCTCAGTGCACCCGCCGGCCGTTCTCCAGCTCCGCCGTGCCCGAGCCGTCCGCCAGAACGTCGAGGGCGGCCAGGACGCGGCCGCCGAGCGCGCCCGGCAGATGGCCGGGCAGCTCCTCGCGCCGGACCAGCCGCCAGGACAGCAGCTCCTCCTCCTGGAGACGGATCGCCTGCAGCTCGTCCCCGCTCAGCACCCCGCCGTCGTACAGGTACGCCACCAGCGGCGGACGGCCCGTGCCGTGCACCCAGTCCACCGCCAGCAGCCGGCCGGGCTCCCGGTCCAGGCCGATCTCCTCGGCCGTCTCACGCCGCGCGCCCTGCCGCGGGGTCTCGCCGTCGTCGGACTCGACGGTGCCGCCGGGCAGCGCCCAGCCCTCCCGGTAGTTGGGCTCGACGAGCAGCACCCGGCCCGTACCGTCCCGGAACAGCACGGCGGCGCCGGCCAGGACACGGGGCAGGGAGGCGATGTAGGCGGCGTAGTCAGGAGAGGTGGTCATCGGTGCAGGGTAACCACGCGAGTCGCCGCCTCGTACCCGGGCGGTCAGGCCGCAGGCTCCGCCAGCCGCAGCGTCCGTTCCGCCAGCTCGCTGATCCGCACCCCGTCGAAGCCGAACACCGCGCTGCGGACCGTGTCCTCCAGCGGCTCCTTCCACTGGCCCGGGATGTCCGCGGCCCCGCCGAACACCCCGGCCACCGAACCCGCGGTCGCGCCGTTGGAGTCGGTGTCCAGGCCGCCGCGGACCGTGAGCGTGATGGTCCGGGTGAAGTCACCGTCGCCGTAGAGCAGGCCGGCGGTGAGCACGGCGGCGTTCGGGACGGTGTGGATCCAGCCCATGCCTGAGGTCTCCTCTGCGACCGTGGTGAGTGTGTCCTCCCAGGACATCCGGGTGTCGTGCAGAGCGACCACCCGGCGCACCGCGCGGGCGAGGCGGCTGCTCGCCGGGATCACGGTGAGGGCCTCGTCGACGGCGTGCCGCACGGTGGGCGCGGTGAACGCCGCCGCGATCAGCGCCGCCGCCCACATCGCCCCGTAGACCCCGTTGCCGGTGTGCGACAGCACCGCGTCCCGCCGGGCGAGCAGGGCGGCGCGGCGCGGGGCGCCCGGACAGGTCCAGCCGAAGACGTCGGCCCGGATGAGGGCGCCGATCCACTCCTGGTACGGGTTGTCGTACGTCGCCGTCAGCGGCGGCTTGAGCCCGCTCGCGAGGTTGCGGTAGGCGGCCCGCTCGGCGGTGAACGTCTGCAGGTACGGCAGCCGCAGCAGCCACAGGTCGCCGACCTGCTCGGTGGTGAAGCCGAAGCCGTGGGTCTCCAGCAGGTCGAGGCCGAGGATCGCGTAGTCGACGTCGTCGTCACGGCAGCTGCCGTGGATGCGGCCGCGGACGCAGCTGCGCCATTCGGGGCGCAGTGCGAACCCGTCGTACTCGCTGATCGGCTCGGGCAGGTAGTCGGTGAGCGGCAGCGCCGCGGCCTGTCTCAGATAGCGGTCGATGCGGTCGCGGGTCCACACCTCGCCCTGTTCGACCGGCTTGCCGAGCATGTTTCCCGCGATGCGGCCGGTCCAGCCGCCGAGGATGCGGTCGGAGAGCGCCGTTCCGGTGCCAACGAGGGTCATGGTTGTGGTCTACCCGTTTCGGGAGGGGGCTTGCGGCGTGTTCGGGTCTGCCGGTGTTCGGTGGTTGTTCGCGCGCCCCCCGGCGGCGGCAGCCGCATCGGACGCAGTCCCGCGCGCCTGGGAGCCTCGGGCCACGAGCCGGGCGGATGCTGACGGACGGGGCGTCGGCCGGTTAAGGTCACAGCGGCGCGACTGGCCTTGACGTGCGTGAGGGCCCGGAGAGCAAGGGGAGTGCAAGTGGCGGACGCTGCAGTGAGCGGCACCCGGAAGGCAGAGCGGGTGCTCGTCGCCGCGGACAAGTTCAAGGGGTCGCTGACGGCCGTGCAGGTCGCCGAGCGGGTCACGGCCGGGCTGCGCCGGGCCTGCCCGGACCTCGAGGTCGAGGCGCTGCCCGTGGCCGACGGCGGCGACGGGACCGTGGCCGCGGCGGTCGCGGCCGGGTTCGAGCGCCGGGAAGTACGGGTCGCCGGCCCCCTCGGTGACGAGGTGACCGCGGCGTTCGCGCTGCGTGCGGGCACCGCCGTCGTGGAGATGGCCGAGGCGAGCGGGCTGCAGCGGCTGCCCGCCGGGGTCTTCGCCCCCCTCACGGCGTCCACGTACGGCTCGGGCGAGCTGCTGCGGGCCGCGCTGGACGCCGGTGCCCGCACGATCGTCTTCGGGGTCGGCGGCAGCGCCACCACCGACGGGGGCGCCGGGATGCTGTCCGCGCTCGGTGCCCGGTTCCTGGACGCCGAGGGGGAGCCGGTGCCCCCGGGCGGCGGCGGACTCGCCGAGCTGGCCACCGCCGACCTGTCCGGCCTCGACCCGCGCCTCGCCGAGGTCGAGCTGGTCCTCGCGAGCGACGTCGACAACCCACTGACCGGCCCGAAGGGCGCGCCCGCGGTCTACGGCCCGCAGAAGGGCGCCTCACCCGACGACGTAGCGGCCCTGGACGCGGCCCTCGCGCACTTCGCGGAGGTGCTCCGGGGTCCGGCCGGCGCGAAGGCCGCCGAGTACGCGGCGTCGCCGGGCGCGGGCGCGGCGGGTGGCATCGGCTACGGCGCCCTCCTGCTGGGCGCCCGGTTCCGTCCCGGCATCGAGGTGATGCTCGACGTTCTGGGCTTCGCGGCCGCCCTGGAGCGCGCCGATCTGGTCATCACCGGAGAGGGCTCCCTCGACGAGCAGACCCTGCACGGCAAGGCGCCGGCGGGCGTGGCCGCGGCAGCCCGTGCCGCGGACAAGGACGTCGTGGCGGTCTGCGGCCGTCTCGCGCTGCCGCCGCAGACGCTGGGCCGTGCCGGTTTCCGCCGGGCCTACCCCCTGACGGACGCGGAACCGGACGTCGCGAAGTGCATCGCGGAGGCCGGGCCGATCCTGGAGCGTGTGGCGGAGCGGATCGCGCGGGACTTCCTGACCTGAGCCGGGCGGATCCCGCCGCCCGGGCACGAGGAAGGCCCCGAGCTCCTTGGGTTCTAGCGGTCCTCGCAACACCCGCGATTTGTGGGAGTTGCGAGGACCGTGGGCGTTGAGCGTGATCTTGCGGATTGCGGGAGCGTTTCCTTGCACGGCTGGATGTCGTGGGGAACGTGACCGTGGTGGCGCGTGAGCTGGGGGTGAACCGGAACACCGCTTTCGGCTGGGCTCGGAAGGCCGGACGGAGTTCGGTGCGTCTGCCGCGCCGGCATCCCGGGCGGGACGAGTACGAGCGGCTTCGGGCCACCGGTGTCGCACGCCGAGTGGCGGCCCGGCAGGTCGGTGTGAACGAGCGCACGGCCAAGGACTGGGACTGGGGCGTCAAGAAGAGCCGCTCTGCGCGCACCTATGCCGACGGGCGCCGTGTCGATTACACGGCGGGGACCGTCACGATGTGCGGTGTGACCACAGCACCGGTGGGCCTGACGGCCCTGGAGAAGCAGCTCAACCCGCGGTTCTTGACACTGGCCGAGCGCGAACGGATCCGCGATCTCCGCACGACAGGTCAGTCACTGCGGGCGATCGGACGGGCCCTGGGACGGCCGGCGAGCACGATCAAGCGGGAGATCGACGCGAACTCGGGCAGCGAGGGCTACCAGCCCTACACGGCCCACCGGACGGCGGCAGCGCGCAGGCCCCGGCCCAAGGACCGCAAGCTGCTGCGCGAGGGACGGCTGCGCCGCTTCGTCCAGGACGGACTGCGCAGACGGTGGTCACCGGCACAGATCTGCCACGCTCTGCTGAGGGAACATCCCGACGACGAGAGCATGCGGGTGAGCGTGGAAACGATCTACCAGGCGCTGTACTTCCAGGCCCGCGGCGGCCTGAAACGGGAAGTGCAGGCAGCCATCCGCTCCGGCCGGACCCGCCGCAAACCACGCCGGGATCCCGAGCGGCGCACCCCACGATTCATCGACCCGATGGTGATGATCAGCGACCGCCCCGCCGCCGTCGAGGACCGGGCCGTGCCCGGACACTGGGAAGGCGACCTGATCATCGGCGCGGGCGGGCGCTCCGCGATCGCCACCCTGGTCGAACGGAGCACCCGCTACACCATGCTGGTCCACCTGCCGGGCGGAGCCCACGACGCCGAGACCGTCCGCGACGGGCTCGTCCGCACCATCCAGACCCTGCCCGACCACCTGCGCGGCTCTCTCACCTGGGACCAGGGCAGCGAGATGGCACGTCACAAGCAGTTCAGCATGGCCACCGACATGCCCGTCTACTTCTGCGACCCGGCCTCGCCCTGGCAACGCGGCTCGAACGAGAACACGAACGGGCTGCTGCGGCAGTACTTCCCGAAAGGCACCGATCTGAGCCTGCACAGTCCTGAAGACCTCGAACACGTCGCCCAGGAACTCAACGGCCGCCCACGCAAGACGCTCGGCTGGGATACCCCAGCCGAGCGTCTACGTGATCTACTCACCACCTGAAACCAAGCGGTGTTGCGACGACCCCTTGAACCCAAGCTCGAAGCTCGGGGCCTTCCTCGTCGTACGGTCGCTACGGCAGCTGAGCCGCCCGCGCCTCCCGGCGGTTGCCGCGGAAGTTGTTCACCCGCCGAGCCGTCGCGAACAGCGGGATCACCGCCCCCATGACCAGCTGGAGCGCACAGCCCGTCTGGAGCAGCAGCTGGCCGCTCGGCGCGTCGAACGCCCAGGCGGCCATCAGGCCCATGCCCAGCACGATCCACGACAGCATCGCCACGGCGAGCCGGCCCCGCGGCTTCGGGTACTCCACGCGGCTCACCATCAGCCACGCCGTCCCCAGGATCGCCAGCAGGGTCGCCACGAAGGGCAGCTCCAGCAGCACGATGGACACGACCGTCAGTGCGCCGAACGGTGACGGCATGCCCTGGAAGGTGCCGTCCTTGACCGTGACGCACGAGAACCGGGCAAGCCGCAGCACCACCGCCAGCAGCACCACGATCGCCCCGACCGCCGCGACCCGCTGGTACGCGCCCTCGGCCACCATGCCGTAGACGAGGACGAAGTACGCCGGCGCCAGGCCGAAGCTGATCAGGTCGGACAGGTTGTCCAGCTCGGCGCCCATGGGGGAGGAGCGCAGCTTGCGCGCCACCAGGCCGTCGAACAGGTCGAAGACCGCCGCGCACAGCATCAGGATGACCGCCGTGGCCGCGCTGTTGCGCGCCATGCCGGACTCCTGGCTGCCCATGAGGTCAGGGATCAGGATGCCGGTGGTGGTGAAGTACACCGCCATGAAGCCGCACGTCGCGTTGCCGAGCGTCAGGGTGTCCGCTATCGACAGGCGAAGAGAGAGGGGCATCTCCTCTTCTTCGTCGACCTCGTCGGCCTCCGGGACCCAGCCGGCCTTGGTATCAGGATCAATCACGGTCAATGCGAGTCACCCCCGCCACGGTCTTCTGACCGACCTCGACCGCGACCTCCACGCCCTCGGGCAGGTAGAGGTCCACGCGCGAGCCGAAGCGGATCAGGCCGATCCGCTCGCCCTGCTCGACCTTGGTGCCCTGCGGCACGTAGGGGACGATGCGGCGGGCGACCGCGCCGGCGATCTGGATCATCTCGATGTCGCCGAGCTCGGTGTCGAAGTGCCAGACGACACGCTCGTTGTTCTCGCTCTCCTTGTTGAAGGCGGGAACGAAGCCACCGGGGATGTGCTCGACCGACGTCACCGTGCCGGCCAGCGGCGCGCGGTTGACGTGGACGTTGAGCGGGCTCATGAAGATCGCGACGCGGGTGCGGCCGTCCTTCCACGGCATGATGCTCTGCACCACACCGTCGGCGGGCGAGATGACCCGGCCCTGGGTGATCTCGCGCTCGGGGTCGCGGAAGAACCACAGCATCCCCGCCGCCAGCGCGGTGGCGGGAACGGCCACGGCCTTGGCGGCGCCGGAGCGGCGCGCGCGGGCGAGGCTGAGTGCTGCGGTGGCGACGGTCGGAAGGAGCCACGGCGATGCTCCGCGCGCGAGGCGTACGCCGGCCCGGCTGTCGCGAGGTGCAGAGGTTTGGCTGTGGGGCATGGATGACCTTCGTAGCGGATGATGCCGCACTCTGACGGGGGACGGCGGCTTTCCGGCGATCGTAGCGGCTCGGGGCCGTAACTGGGTAAGCCAGGCAGCCGAGTCGGCGGCAGAAGAGTGCTGACGGGGTGTGATCTTCTTCTCCAAGAAAACACCCCGTATCCGGACATCTAGCCCTGGAATCGATACTCTTCGAGCAGCCGCCTGCCGATGATCATTTTCTGGATCTCGGCGGTACCTTCACCGATGAGCAGCATCGGGGCCTCGCGGTAGAGGCGCTCGATCTCGTACTCCTTGGAGAAGCCGTAGCCGCCGTGGATCCGGAAGGCGTCTTCGACGACCTCCTTGCAGTACTCGGAGGCGAGGTACTTCGCCATCCCTGCTTCGAGGTCGTTTCGCTCCCCGGAGTCCTTTTTGCGAGCTGCGTTCACCATCATCGCATGGGCGGCCTCGACCTTGGTAGCCATCTCGGCCAGCTTGAACTGGATCGCCTGGTGCTGGGCGATCGGCTTCCCGAAGGTGTGGCGCTGCTGGGCGTACTGGACGCCCAGCTCGAACGCACGCTGAGCGACGCCGCAACCACGCGCCGCCACGTTCACGCGGCCGACCTCGACCCCGTCCATCATCTGGTAGAAACCACGGCCGGTGACCCCGCCGAGCACGCGATCCGCAGGAATCCGCAGGCCATCCATGATGAGTTCGGTGGTGTCGACCCCCTTGTAACCCATCTTGTCGATCTTGCCGGGGATCGTGAGACCCGGACGCACCTCGCCGAAGCCGGGCTCCTTCTCGACCAGGAAGGTGGTCATCGACTTGTGGGGCGCCGTGCCCTCGGGGTGACCTTCGTCACTTCTGACCAGGACGGCCACCAGGGACGACGTTCCGCCGTTTGTCAGCCACATCTTCTGGCCGTTGAGGACGTACTCGTCGCCGTCCTTCACCGCCTTCGATGTGATCGCCGACACGTCCGAGCCGAGGCCCGGCTCCGACATCGAGAAGGCGCCCCGGATGTCGCCGGCCGCCATCCTCGGCAGGAAGTGGTCCTTCTGCTCCTGCGTGCCGTGCTGCTTGAGCATGTACGCCACGATGAAGTGGGTGTTGATGATGCCGGACACCGACATCCACCCGCGGGCGATCTCCTCCACGCACAGCGCGTAGGTAAGGAGCGACTCGCCCAGGCCCCCGTACTCCTCGGGGATCATCAGGCCGAACAGGCCCAACTCCTTCAGCCCGTCGACGATCTGCTGGGGGTACTCGTCGCGGTGCTCCAGCTCGGTCGCGACCGGAATGATCTCCTTGTCCACGAAGTCCCGGACAGTGGACAGGATCTCCTGCTGGACGTCCGTCAGACCGGCGGTCTGGGCGAGTCGCGCCATGGCTACTTCTCCTGCTCCTTGAGCTCGGGGCGGCCGGGCTGCTCGCCGCCGCGCTCCTTGATGTACGTCTCGGTCGGCACCATCACCTTGCGGCGGAACACACAGACCAGCGTGCCGTCCTGCTTGTAGCCCTTGGTCTCGACGTGCACGATGCCGCGGTCGTTCTTCGACTTCGACGGCCACTTGTCGAGCACGGTCGTCTGGCCGTAGATCGTGTCGCCGTGGAAGGTCGGCGCCACGTGCTTGAGCGACTCGATCTCCAGATTGGCGATGGCCTTGCCGGAGATGTCCGGCACGGACATGCCGAGCAGCAGCGAGTAGATGTAGTTCCCGACGACGACGTTCTTGCCGAAGTCCGTCGTCTTCTCCGCATAGTTCGTGTCCATGTGGAGCGGGTGGTGGTTCATGGTGAGGAGACAGAACAGGTGGTCGTCGTACTCCGTGACCGTCTTGCCCGGCCAGTGCTTGTACGTCGCCCCGACCTCGAACTCCTCGTAGGTGCGCCCGAACTGCATCGCGCTCAGCCCTCCGGAATCTCGAACTTGCTGGTGCGCTGCATACCGGCGGCGCGGCCCTTGCCGGAGATGACCAGCGCCATCTTGCGGCTGGCCTCGTCGATCATCTCGTCGCCGAGCATCGCCGAGCCCTTCTTGCCGCCCGCCTCGGACGTGTAGTAGTCGTACGCGTCCAGGATCAGCTCGGCGTGGTCGTAGTCCTCCTGCGACGGCGAGAAGATCTCGTTGGACGCCTCGACCTGGCCCGGGTGCAGCACCCACTTGCCGTCGAAGCCGAGCGCGGCGGCGCGCTGGGCGACCTCGCGGTAGCCGTCGATGTTGCGGATCTGCAGGTAGGGGCCGTCGATCGCCTGGAGGTTGTTGGCGCGGGCGGCCATCAGGATCTTCATCAGGATGTAGTGGTAGGCGTCCGCCGGGTAACCGGGCGGCTGCTCGCCCACCACCAGCGACTTCATGTTGATGGACGCCATGAAGTCGGCCGGGCCGAAGATGATGGTCTCGACGCGCTGGGACGCCGTCGCGATCTCGTTGACGTTGTTCAGGCCCTGCGCGTTCTCGATCTGCGCCTCGATGCCGATCTTGCCGACCTCGAAGCCCATCGTCTTCTCGATCTGCGTCAGCAGCAGGTCGAGGGCGACGATCTGCTGGGCGTCCTGGACCTTCGGCAGCATGATGCAGTCGAGGTTCTGGCCGGCGCCCTCCACGACCGTGACGACGTCGCGGTAGGTCCACTCGGTCGTCCAGTCGTTGACGCGCACGACCCGCGTCTTGCCCGTCCAGTCGCCCTCGTTGAGGAACTTGACGATGGTGTGCCGCGCCTCGGGCTTGGCGAGCGGGGCGCAGGCGTCCTCCAGGTCGAGGAAGACCTGGTCCGCGGGGAGGCCCTGGGCCTTCTCCAGGAAGCGCGGGTTCGAGCCCGGTACCGCCAGGCAGGAACGCCGGGGGCGAAGGCGGTTGACCGTGGTCATGCGGGGACCTCCAGGGGGTCGAGCTTGTTCGCTTTCCGGATCTCGTCGACGATGCGGCCGATGATTCCGGTGATGTCGAAGTCCTTCGGGGTGAAGACCGCGGCCACTCCGGCTTCCCTGAGCTGCTCGGCGTCACCATGGGGGATGATGCCACCGGCGATCACGGGTATATCTGTGGCACCGGCCACACGCAGCCGTTCGAGGACGTCCGGGACCAGCTGGGCGTGGGAGCCGGACAGGATGGACAGTCCCACCGCGTGCACGTCCTCGGCGAGGGCCGCGTCCACGATCTGCTCGGGCGTCAGCCGGATGCCCTGGTAGACCACCTCGAAGCCGGCGTCGCGCGCACGGACGGCGATCTGCTCGGCGCCGTTGGAGTGACCGTCCAGGCCCGGCTTGCCGACCAGGAAGCGCAGCTTGCCCACGTTCAGGTCCTTGGCCGTGAGGTCGACCTTGCGGCGGACCACGGCGAGCGCGCTGCCCTCCTCGACCGGAACGGCCACCGGCGCCGACGAGACGCCCGTCGGGGCCCGGAACTCGCCGAACACCTCGCGCAGGGCCCCGGCCCACTCGCCGGTCGTCGCCCCGGCGCGGGCGCACTCCAGGGTGGCCTCCATCAGGTTCTCGTCGCCGCGCGCGGCCTCCTTCAGCCGTTCCAGGGCCTTGCAGGGCCGCGGGTGGTTGAAGGGCGGCTGGTAGCGGCTGTCGCGCCACTGCTGGAGCGAGGCGATGACCCGGGCCTCGACCGCCGGGTCCACCGTCTGGATCGCGGTGTCCAGGTCGGCGGTCAGCGGGTTGGGCTCGGTGCCCTCGAAGGCGTTGACACCGATGATCTTCTCCTGGCCGGACTCGATCCTGCCCCGGCGCTCGGCGTGCGAGGCGACGAGCTGCGACTTGAGGTAGCCGGACTCGACGGCCGCCATCGCACCGCCCATCTCCTGGATGCGCTCGATCTCGGCGAACGCGTCCTCGACCAGCTGCTCCACCTTCGTCTCGATCACCTTCGAGCCCTCGAAGATGTCCTCGTACTCCAGCAGATCGCTCTCGTACGCCAGCACCTGCTGGATGCGCAGCGACCACTGCTGGTCCCAGGGGCGGGGCAGGCCCAGGGCCTCGTTCCAGGCGGGCAGCTGCACGGCACGCGCGCGGGCGTCCTTGGAGAGGGTGACGGCCAGCATTTCCAGGACGATCCGCTGGACGTTGTTCTCCGGCTGCGCCTCCGTCAGGCCCAGGGAGTTGACCTGGACGCCGTAGCGGAAGCGGCGCTGCTTGGGGTTCTCGATGCCGTACCGCTCGCGGGTGATGCGGTCCCAGATGCGGCCGAACGCCCGCATCTTGCACATCTCCTCGATGAAGCGGACGCCCGCGTTCACGAAGAAGGAGATGCGCGCCACGACATCGCCCATGCGCTCCTGCGGCACCTGGCCGGAGTCGCGCACGGCGTCCAGGACGGCGATCGCGGTGGACATCGCGTACGCGATCTCCTGGACCGGCGTGGCGCCCGCCTCCTGCAGGTGGTAGCTGCAGATGTTGATCGGGTTCCACTTCGGGATGTGCGAGACCGTGTACGCGATCATGTCCGTCGTCAGGCGGAGGCTCGGCCCCGGCGGGAAGACGTGCGTCCCGCGGGACAGGTACTCCTTGACGATGTCGTTCTGGGTCGTGCCCTGGAGCTTGGTGATGTCCGCGCCCTGCTCCTCGGCGACGACCTGGTAGAGCGCCAGCAGCCACATGGCGGTGGCGTTGATCGTCATCGAGGTGTTCATCTGCTCCAGGGGGATGTCCTGGAACAGCCGGCGCATGTCACCGACGTGCGCGATCGGCACGCCGACCCGGCCGACCTCGCCGCGGGCGAGGACGTGGTCGGAGTCGTAGCCGGTCTGCGTCGGCAGGTCGAACGCCACCGACAGACCTGTCTGGCCCTTGGCGAGGTTGCGCCGGTACAGCTCGTTGGACGCCTCGGCCGTGGAGTGACCGGCGTACGTGCGCATGAGCCACGGCCGGTCCTTCTCCCGCTTCGCCTGGGCGGGCTGACGCTCAGTCATCTATGACCCCGGGTGTCTCAGATGTTGCGGAAGCGGTTGATGGCGTCGATGTGCTGGGCGCGCTTCTCCTGGTCGCGCACGCCCAGGCCCTCCTCGGGGGACATGCAGAGCACGCCGACCTTGCCCTGGTGGAGGTTGCGGTGCACGTCGAACGCGGCCTGGCCGGTGTCCTCCAGGGAGTACACCTTCGACAGGGTGGGGTGGATCTTGCCCTTCGCGATGAGCCGGTTGGCCTCCCAGGCCTCGCGGTAGTTGGCGAAGTGCGAACCGATGATCCGCTTCAGCGACATCCACAGGTAGCGGTTGTCGTACTCGTGCATGTAGCCCGAGGTCGAGGCGCAGGTGGTGATGGTGCCGCCCTTGCGCGTGACGAAGACGCTCGCGCCGAAGGTCTCACGGCCGGGGTGCTCGAAGACGATGTCGATGTCCTCGCCGCCGGTGAGTTCGCGGATGCGCTTGCCGAAGCGCTTCCACTCCTTGGGGTCCTGGGTGTTCTCGTCCTTCCAGAACTTGTAGCCCTCGGCGTTGCGGTCGATGATCGCCTCGGCGCCCATCGAGCGGCAGATGTCCGCCTTCTGGTCGCTGGAGACGACACAGATCGGGTTGGCGCCGCCCGCCAGCGCGAACTGGGTGGCGTAGGAGCCGAGTCCGCCGCTCGCGCCCCAGATCAGGACGTTGTCGCCCTGCTTCATGCCGGCGCCGTTGCGGGAGACCAGCTGCCGGTAGGCGGTGGAGTTGACCAGACCGGGGGCGGCGGCCTCCTCCCACGACAGGTGGTCGGGCTTCGGCATCAGCTGGTTGGACTTGACCAGCGCGATCTCGGCCAGGCCGCCGAAGTTGGTCTCGAAGCCCCAGATGCGCTGCTCGGGGTCGAGCATCGTGTCGTTGTGGCCGTCGCTGGACTCCAGCTCGACGGACAGGCAGTGCGCGACGACCTCGTCACCGGGCCGCCAGGCGTTGACGCCCGGGCCGGTGCGCAGCACGACGCCCGCGAGGTCGGAGCCGATGATGTGGTACGGCAGGTCATGGCGCTTGGCCAGCTCGCTGGTGCGGCCGTAGCGCTCCAGGAACCCGAAGGTGGACAGCGGCTCGAAGATCGAGGTCCACACCGAGTTGTAGTTCACCGACGAGGCCATGACGGCCACCAGGGCCTCGCCCGGGCCGAGCTCGGGCAGCGGCACCTCGTCCAGGTGGATCGACTTGCGCGGGTCCTTCTCGCGGGTCGTCATGCCCGCGAACATCTCCGTCTCGTCCTTGTGCACGGTGATCGCGCGGTACGACTCGGGGAGCGGGAGGGCAGCGAAGTCCTCCGACGTGGAGTCGGGCGACTGGATCGCGGCCAGGATGTCCTTAACGGTCACGGTGTTGCCTCCGGCGGTGAGCGCCCTGAGGGAGGGGCGCCGATGGGTTCGTCGGTGCTGCTGAGGGTTGAGGGTGTGCCGTCGGTTCGGCGATGGTGCTGTTCGGCAGCGCATGGTGGCGCGGGAGGTTGCCTGTGACGCAGGCGTCCGGGCGTGCAGGCGGGTTCGGCCTGCCGGGACGTCGTCCGGACTCCTTCAACGTATGACACCGCGTGTCACCCCGCAAGGCACTGAGTGCCAGAACTTGGCCTCAGATGAAATCTTTACGTAACAAATGAGCGATGATCGATCGAATGGGCTCGGCAAGGCCCAGCAAAACAGCCTCTGACATGCCAAAACGGCCACCCCGAAGGGTGGCCGTCATCACAGGGCGGGGGAGGCTCAGCGCTCCTTGAGTGCCTGCTCGATGGTCCGCATGACCTCGTCCAGCGGCGCGTCGGTGCGGGCGACGGTCACGAGCACCTCGCCCTGCGCCGAGGCGGTGGCCACGGCCGGCTGTGGTTCCGTGGAGCGCCCGGCCCCGATGCCCGTGCCGAACGTCTTGCGCACGATCGCGAAGGCGTGGTCCAGCTGCGCCTCCACGTCGCCCTGCCCGCCCGCACGCAGCCAGCGCCGCAGGACGTGGTTGTGGGCCGTGACGACCGCGGACGCGGCGACCTCCGCCAGCAGCGGGTCGTCGTTGGCGTCGTCGGCGTGCGCCCGCTCGTCGAAGTGACCGAGGAGGTAGCGGGTGAAGAGGCGCTCGTAGCGGGCCACCGACGCGATCTCCGCCTCACGCAGGGTGGGCACCTCGCGCGTCAGCTTGTAGCGGGCGACCGAGATCTCCGGCCGGGCCGCGTACATCCGCATGACTTCCTTGATGCCACGGCACACCGTGTCGAGCGGATGCTCGTGCGCGGGCGCGGCGTTGAGCACCGCCTCGGCGCGGATCAGGGTGTCGTCGTGGTCGGGGAAGATCGCCTCTTCCTTGGAGCGGAAGTGGCGGAAGAAGGTGCGGCGGGCGACGCCGGCCTGGGCCGCGATCTCGTCGACGGTGGTCGCCTCGTACCCCTTGCTCGCGAACAGCTCCATCGCTGCGGCTGCCAGTTCCCGGCGCATCTTGAGCCGCTGGGCGGCGGCGCGAGAGCCGGCGGCACTCTCCGGCGCGTCGGCCGTGGCGGGTGTACGTGAGGACTTGGCGGGCTGGGGCATGCCCTGAACGTACTGCATGTGCGCAGCTCGCCGCGCATGGCCCGGTTCTTCCCCGGCGCCCGGGGGCGGGGGAGGGGCGGACCGGCCGGCCGGGTGGAACCGGTCCGGGCCGAGCAGGCCGCCCCACTCCGCGCCGGACCGGAACCGGTCGCCGGATCGCTCAGCGCTTGGCATATTCGCGGAAGCCACGGCCGGTCTTGCGGCCGAGGCAGCCCGCGGCCACCAGGTGCTCCAGCAGCGGCGCGGGAGCGAGCCCCGGGTCGCGGAACTCGCGGTGCAGGACCTTCTCGATGGCGAGCGAGACGTCCAGCCCGACCACGTCCAGCAGCTCGAACGGGCCCATCGGGTAGCCGCCGCCCAGCTTCATCGCCGCGTCGATGTCGTCGAGCGAGGCGTAGTGCTCCTCGACCATCTTGATCGCGTTGTTCAGGTACGGGAACAGCAGCGCGTTCACGATGAAACCGGCCCGGTCACCGCAGTCCACCGGGTGCTTCCTGATCCGGCCGCACACCTCGCGGACCGTCGCGTGGACGTCGTCGGCGGTCAGCACCGTACGGACGACCTCGACCAGCTTCATGGCCGGCGCCGGGTTGAAGAAGTGCATGCCGATCACGTCCTGCGGGCGCGAGGTGGCACGGGCACAGGCGACGACCGGCAGCGACGAGGTCGTGGTGGCCAGGATCGCGCCCGGCTTGCAGACCTTGTCCAGGGCCGCGAACAGCTGCCGCTTGACCTCCAGGTCCTCGGCGACCGCCTCCACGGCCAGGTCGACGCCCGCGAAGTCGTCGTAGGTGCCCGTGGCGGTGATGCGGTCCAGGGTCTCGGCGGCCGCCTCCGCGGTCATCCGGCCCTTGTCGACCGAGCGGTTCAGGGACTTGCCGATCCGGGCCTTGGCGTTCTGAGCCTTCTCCGCGCTGCGGGCGGCGATGACCACCTCGTACCCGCCCTTGGCGAAGACCTCGGCGATGCCGGAGGCCATGGTGCCCGAACCCGCGACACCGACCGAGCGGACTTCCCGCCCGGGGACCAGGTCGCCGCCCTCCACCGGGGTCTGCGCGTCCCGCACGACGACCGCGCTGCCCGGCGCCTCGTACGTGTAGAAGCCGCGCCCCGCCTTGCGGCCCGTCAGGCCCGCCTCGCTGAGCTGCTTGAGGATCGGGGCCGGGGCGTGCAGCCGGTCACGGGAGGCGGCGTACATGGCCTCCAGGACCGTGCGCGCGGTGTCGACGCCGATCAGGTCGAGCAGTGCCAGCGGCCCCATGGGCAACCCGCAGCCCAGCCGCATCGCGGCGTCGATGTCCTCGCGGGAGGCGTACTTCGCCTCGTACATCGCGGCGGCCTGGTTGAGGTAGCCGAACAGCAGGCCGTCCGCGACGAACCCGGGCCGGTCGCCGACCGCGACGGGCTCCTTGCCCAGGTCGAGCGCCAGATCGGTGACCGCCGTGACGGCCGCCGGCGCGGTCAGCACCGAGGAGACGACCTCGACCAGCTTCATGGCCGGGGCCGGGTTGAAGAAGTGCAGGCCCAGCACCCGCTCGGGGCGGGAGGAGTCCGCGGCCAGCCGGGTCACGGACAGGGCGTTGGTGCCGGTCGCCAGGATCGTCTCGGGGCGCACGATCCCGTCGAGTTCCCGGAAGATCTGCTGCTTGATCTCGTACGACTCCGGGGCCACCTCGATGACCAGGTCGGCGTCGGCCGCGGAACGCAGGTCGGCGGAGGTGCGGACACGGCCGAGGATCTCGGCACGCTCCTGCTCGGTCAGCCGCCCGCGCTCGACGCCGCGGGCGGTGGATGCCTCCAGCGCGGCGACGCACTTCGCGGCCTGGGCCTCGCTGATGTCGATGCCGACGACCGTGCGGCCGGCCTGGGCGAGGACCTCGGCGATGCCGGTGCCCATCGTGCCGAGGCCGACGACGGCGACGGTCCGCAGCGGGGACAGGGACGGGTCGGAAAGGGGAGTGGCCATCGCGGGACTCCAGGATGAGGGTGACGACGGGGAACGCGCTCCGGGTGCGCCGGAGGCGGCCCGGCAGGAGCCGGACCACGGGCGCACCGGGTGCGTGGTGAAGTGCGGGTGCTGGCCGGGCTGCGAAGCGCACACGCCCGGTGCCGCGCCGCGGGCGTGCACACGCCCGGGGTGAACGGCGGATCCGACCGGCCCTGTCCCGGGGCCGAGCCGTACTGCGGTACCTGAGGCACCGAACCGACTGCTCCCGCGACAGCCGCGTCACCAGACCGCCGCGAGGAAATGCGAGTGGGTAACTCGCTCGTCTGAGCTTAACTGGCGGGTAACGAGCGCGCCAGCCCTCGTCTTTGTGATGTACGTCCCGCGCGGCTCGCCACGCCCTAACCTCTGATTCATGGACGAAGAGTTGCGATCACTCACGGAGCGCTTACGGCGGGAGTCGGGGGCCTCGCCCGTGTTCGAGCGGCTCGTGGCGACCGGCGACCCCGACGCCCTGGCAGCGGTGCTGACCGAGCCCGGACAGCCCCTGTGGGCGCGGGAGCTGGCCGCGTTCCGGCTGGGGCTCGCGCAGGACCGGCGGGCGTTCGAGGCGCTGGTGCTGCTGCTCAACCACCGCGACCCCCCGCGCTGCGCCTCCGCCGCCCACGCGCTGTCCCGGCTCGGAGACCCGCGCACCGCCCGCGCGGCCGCCGCCCTCGCCACCAACGAACTGCGCGTCGCCTACGCCCTGCATCCGGTACGGCTCCTGGTCGAGCTGCGGGCCCCCGAGGCGGTGCCCGCGCTCATCACCACGCTCCGGCGGCGGCTGCGCCCGCACGACCCCCACCGCCGCGTGGCCCTCGCCTGTGTGGACGGGCTCGGCGCGCTGGGCGACGTCCGGGCCGGGCCCGTGCTGAACGAGGCCCTCGCGCATCCGGCGCTGGCCGAGGCGGCGGTGCGGGCGCTGGGGCGGATTCCGAGGCAGAGGTGAGGTCAGCGGGGGAGTGACCTGGCGTACCGCACCTCGGGGACCGCGACCCCGTCCACCTCGAACGGCTCCTCGGCGCCGTCCGCCCGGAACCCGGCCCGCTCGTAGAAGCGGCGGGCCCGGTCGTTCTCCTTGAGCACCCACAGCAGGAGACGGCCGTGGCCCACGGCGGAGCAGCGGGCCACGGACTCCGTGAGCAGGGCCCGCCCCACGCCTCGTCCCAGCTGATCGGGGTGCACGTAGATGGCGTACAACTCGGCGTCCCCGGTGAGGATTTCGCCTTCCCGGTACGGGCCGTGGCACGCCCAGCCGACGAGTTCGCCGCCGGCGTCCTCGGCGACCAGGTTCACCACGCTGCCGTCGGCCTGCGCGAGGTACGCACGACGCCGCTCGGCGTCCGCCCCGACGCTGAGCCCGTCCAGGTAGGACTGCGGGATCAGGCCCCGGTAGGCGCTGCGCCAGCCGCCGACGCGGATCTCCGCGACGCGGTCGCAGTCGGCGAGCGCCATCTCCCGTATCCGCAGGCTCATGACGCGACCGGAAGGCTGTGCCGGGCGGGTGGGGCGACGCCGTCGGGGGCGGGGGTCCTCGTCGGTTCACTCATGGCCCCCATGGTGGACCATGGCGCGGACGGCACCGCCCCCGACGGGTCGTCAGCCGATCAGTGGCCGAAGCCCAGCAGGCCGTGCAGCGTCGAGCCGTTCGAGGAGGCCGGCGTCGCCTTCGCGGCCGCCGCCGGTTCCGGATCGGGCAGCGCCTCGCACACCGCGTCCGCCTCGCCGTGCCCGCGCGGCACGGTGCCGTCGGTCAGGTACGCCGCCAGGTGCTCGTCCAGACAGGCGTTGCCGCTCAGCGTGACGCCGTGGTTGCCGCCGCCCTCCTCCACGACCAGGCTGGAACCGGCCAGCAGACGGTGCACGGTGACGCCGCCCTCGTACGGGGTGGCCGCGTCGCCGGTCGCCTGGAACAGCAGCACCGGCGGCAGCTTCCCGTTCGCCACGTTCAGCGGGCGCAGCGAGCCCGCCGGCCAGAACGCGCACGGTGCGTTGTACCAGGCGTTGTTCCAGGTCATGAACGGCGCCTTCTCGTACACCGCCCAGTTGTCCTCCCGCCACCGCCGCCAGTCGCGCGGCCAGCCGGCGTCCCGGCACTGCACAGAGGTGTAGACGCTGTAGCCGTTGTCGCCCGAGGCGCCGACCGCGCCGAAGTCCTCGTACGCCTCGACGAGCGGCTCGGAGTCCTCGTCGTTCACGTACGCCGCGAACGCCTCCGCGAGGCTCGGCCAGTAGCCGTTGTAGTAGCCGCCCGGGATGAAGGTGTCCTCCAGTTCCGAGGCGCCCACCGTGCCGCCCGCCGGCTTCTCGGCGAGGGCCGCGCGCATCGCGTACCACCTGGCCTCGACCTTCTCCGGATCGGTGCCCAGCCGGTACGTCGCGTCGTGCCCGGCGACCCAGGCCAGGAAGGCGCGGTGGCGGTCGTTGAAGGCCAGGTCCTGGTTGAGGTTGGCCTCGTACCAGACCTCGGTCGGGTCGACCACGGAGTCCAGCACCATGCGCCGGACCCGCTCCGGGAAGAGCTCGGCGTAGACCGCCCCCAGGTAGGTGCCGTACGAGTAGCCGAAGTAGGTGATCCGCTGCGCGCCCAGGGCCCGCCGGATCGCGTCCATGTCGCGCGCGGCGCCGGTGGTGTCGATGTACGGCAGGAGATGCGCGTACTTCTTGCCGCAGGCGGCGGCGAAGGTCCTGGCGCGGTCGAGGTTGGCCTGCTCGATCGCGGGTGTCGTCGGCAGCGAGTCCGGGCGGACGGGGCCGAAGTGGCCCGGCCCGCAGTCCAGTGCGGGCCTGCTCGCCCCGACGCCGCGCGGGTCGAAGCCGATGACGTCGTACTGGGCCGCGACCTTCGCGGGCAGCGACGAGGCGACGAACCCGGCGAGCGTCAGCCCGCTGCCGCCCGGGCCGCCGGGGTTGACCAGGAGCGGGCCCTGGTGGGTCCGGGCGGTGTGCGGGACGCGGGACAGGGCGAGGGTGATCTTCTCGCCCCGGGGTCTGCGGTGGTCGAGCGGCACTTTCAGCGACGCGCACTGGAGCGTCGGATGATCCTCGGTGGCGCAGCTCTTCCAGGAGAGCTCGGCGTACCGGGTGGTGGTCGCGGTGCCGGATGCGCTCGCCTCGGCGGGGACGGCCGTGAAGGTGCCGGCCATGACGACGGCGGCGCCGCACAGCGCGGCTGCCCGTTTTCTCATGGAGTCCTCCCGGGACGGCGGGATGTCGGACCGCTGGGGTCGCCGTCCTCGCGGCATCGTCCCGGAAAGCGGTCCCGGAAGAACTCATTGCGTACAGCTCATGACCCGATCGGATCTTCGGATTGCCTCGAATGCTCGTCACGGGGCAGCCGGTCGATCCTCCTAGAGGAGAGAGAGCTGGGTCGGTCCCGCGACCGGCGGCTCCGGCGCCGGCTCGGGAGGGCTGATCCGTCGCGGCGTCCCCGCGCGGGTCGGTCCGATGCCGTATTCCTCGGCCAGTTCGTGCACCTGACGGGTGATCCGCCGCTGGTACCACTTCGGGGCGTACGAGCCCTCCGCGTACAACCGCTCGTAGCGGGCCACCAGGTGCGGATGGTGCTGCCCCAGCCAGGCCATGAACCACTCGCGGGCACCGGGCCGCAGATGCAGGACCAGCGGCGTCACTGACGTGGCGCCGGACATCGCGATCGCCCGTACGGCGGCGCGGAGTTGGGCGGGGGTGTCGCTCAGGAACGGGATCACCGGCGCCATCAGCACTCCGCAGCCGATGCCGTGATCGCCGAAGGTGCGCACGACCTCCAGGCGCCGTTCGGGGGCGGGTGTGCCCGGTTCCACGGTGCGCCAGAGCTCCTGCTCGGTGAAGCCGACCGAGACGGAGACGCCGACGTCGGTCACCCGCGCCGCCTGCTTGATCAGCTCCAGGTCGCGCAGGATGAGCGTGCCCTTGGTGAGGACGGAGAAGGGGTTCGCGTGGTCGCGCAGCGCCGCGATGATGCCCGGCATCAGGCGGTAGCGGCCCTCGGCGCGCTGGTAGCAGTCGACGTTCGTGCCCATGGCGATGTGCTCGCCCTGCCAGCGGCGCGAGCCGAGCTGCCGGCGCAGCAGCTCCGGCGCGTTGGTCTTGACCACGATCTGGCTGTCGAAGTCGAGGCCCGTGTCGAGGTCCAGGTAGCTGTGCGTCTTGCGGGCGAAGCAGTACACGCACGCGTGCGAGCAGCCTCGATAGGGGTTGACCGTCCACTGGAACGACATCCGTGACACCGCCGGCACCCGGTTGATGATCGAGCGGGCCCGGATCTCGTGGAAGGTGATCCCGCGGAACTCCGGCGTGTCGAAGGTACGCGTGACCACCGCGTCCGCGCCGAACAGCGCGGCATCGGCCCGGCTGTGTTCGGAGTCCACGGTGAGGTTCTCCCAGCGCATGACGCCTCCTCGGTAGCACTGACCACAGAATAGAACACATGTTCCCTTGATCGTGCGAGGGCGTTTTCCGAACGCGTTCGACCACGTTGCGCCACCCCGATTTGGGGGGCCGGGTGGCGGGGTGGTTGGCTTGCCCCGACCCCCGAGCAACCAGGTCCTGGAGGAAAGCGATGGCGCAGGTCGAGGCCACTACGGAGCGGATCGTCGCGGCGGACGCGGAGACGGTGTTCGACGCCCTCGCCGACTACAGCGGCACGCGCGCGAAGCTGCTGCCCGAGCAGTTCAGCGAGTACGAGGTCAGGGAGGGCGGTGACGGCGAGGGCACCCTCGTCCACTGGAAGCTCCAGGCCACCAGCAAGCGCGTGCGCGACTGCCTCCTGGAGGTCGCCGAGCCCACCGACGGTGAGCTGGTCGAGAAGGACCGCAACTCCTCCATGGTCACCACCTGGCGGGTCACCCCGGCCGGTGAGGGCAAGTCCCGGGTCGTCGTGACCACCACCTGGACCGGCGCCGGCGGCATCGGCGGCTTCTTCGAGCGGACCTTCGCTCCCAAGGGACTCGGCCGGATCTACGACGCGATGCTCGCGAAGCTCGCCGCCGAGGTCGAGAAGTAACCCGCCCCAAGACCCGGATTTGCAGGGGCTGTTGCGCCCCTCACCGGTTCGAGTGATCTCCCCACGGCCGGCTCCCGTGCCGTAACTCGTCGCGCTTGCTCGTAGTTGTCGCCTTTACGCGGGAATGGTGCGGCAGCGCGACGAGGGGAGCGGTGAGTGGGCGGGATCACTCTGGCGCAGGACGAACCGGCGGTGGCACCTCCCCACGCCCCCGTACCACCACCGGATCCGGACGGCGGCCCGAGCCCGCGACGGGTGCGGCTGGTCTTCCTCGCGCTGCTGCCGGCCCTGCTCCTGGCGGCGCTGGAGCAGATGATCGTCGCCACCGCGCTCCCGAAGATCGCAGGAGAACTGCACGGCCTGGACCGGATGTCGTGGGCGATCACCGCCTACCTGCTCACCGCCACCGTCGGCCTTCCGATCTACGGCAAACTGGGCGATCTCCTCGGCCGCAAGGGCGTCTTCCAGTTCGCGATCGCCGTCTTCGTCATCGGCTCCGCGCTCGCGGGCCGGGCGCGGACCATGGACCAGCTGATCGCCTTCCGCGCCCTCCAGGGCGTCGGCGCGGGCGGCCTCATGATCGGCGTCCAGGCCATCACCGCGGACATCGTGCCGCCCCGGCGGCGCGGCCGCTACATGGGCCTGATCGGCGCCGCATTCGGCCTGGCCTCCGTGGCCGGACCGCTGCTCGGCGGCTACTTCACGGATCACCTCTCCTGGCGCTGGTGCTTCTACGTCAACGTCCCCTTCGGCCTCGTCACCCTGGCCGTCGTCGCCGTCACGCTGAAGCTCCCCAAGCCGGCCACGCGGGCCCGGCTGGACGTCCTCGGCGCGCTGCTGCTGACCGCCGCCTCCACCTGCCTGGTCCTGCTGACCAGCTGGGGCGGCACCGAGCACGCCTGGGACTCGCACATGATCCTCGGTCTCGCCGCCGGAGCGCTGGCGGCGACCGTCCTCTTCCTCGTCACCGAGCGCTTCGCCGTCGAACCCCTCATCCCCCTGCGGCTGTTCAGGGACTCCGTCTTCAACGTCACCGGCCTGGTCGGCCTGGTGGTCGGCGTGGGCCTGTTCGGCGCCGCCGGTTACCTGCCGACGTACCTGCAGATGGTCGACGGGGCGACCGCCACCGAGTCGGGCCTGCTCATGCTGCCGATGACGGCCGGCATCGTCGGCGCCTCCATCGTCGTCGGCCGGCTCATCAGCCGCACCGGCCGCTACAAGGCCTACCCGGTCCTCGGCGGCGCCCTCTCCGCCGTCGGCATGTGGCTGCTGTCGCGGCTGGAGGCCGGCACGCCCCGGCTGCACTACAGCATCTGGACGGCCGTCCTCGGCGCCGGCATCGGCATGGTGATGCCGGTACTGATCCTCGCCGTGCAGAACTCCGTACGCCCCGCCGACCTCGGCACCGCGACCAGCGCCAACAACTACTTCCGCCAGATCGGCGGCAGCGTCGGAGCCGCCGTCTTCGGAACCCTCTTCGCGGACCGTCTCGCCGACGCCCTCCACGAGAGCCTCCCCGCGCGCGGGGGAGCCGGACTCCCGGACCCGGAGTCCCTCACCCCGCAGCTCGTGCACGCACTGCCCCCGGCCCTGCGCGACGACTACATCCGGGCGTACGCCGAAGCCATGCCGCGGATCTTCCTCTACCTGGTGCCGGTGCTCGTCCTCGGACTGGTCGTCGCCCTCTTCCTCAAGGAGAAACCCCTGGTGTCCCACAACGTCTCCGTCACCGACCCGGACACGGCGCCGGGGAACGCCCCCATCCCGCCGGCCCGGACCGCGTACGCCGCCGGCGTGCCCGTGTGCGGCTCGGTGCAGCACCACGACGGAACCGTCGTACCCCGCGCCGCACTCACCCTCATCGACGTCACCGGGCAGCAGACCGGGCGCGTCGCGAGCGGCGAGGACGGGCGCTACGCCCTGGCCACCCCGGGCCCGGGCTCGTACGTGCTGATCGCCGCGGCCGGTGGTCACCAGCCGCAGGCGGTCACGGTGACCGTCGGCGAACGTCCCGTCGAACTCGACATCGTCCTCGGCGGCGCCGGAAACCTGATCGGTACCGTCGTCACCGCCGACGGCACGCCCGTACGGGACGCCACCGTCACGCTCACCAACGTGCACGGCGAGGTCGTCGCCACCACCCGCAGCGGCCGGGAGGGCGGCTACGTCATCACCGAGCTCGTCGCCGGCGAGTACACCCTCGCCGCCAGCGCGCCCGCCTTCCGCCCCGCCGCGCTTCCCGTCACCGTCCAGGCCGCCCGCGAGACCCGCCGGGACATCGAGCTGGCCGGCGGCGCCGTGCTGCGCGGCACGGTCCGGGCGGGCGGCGGCCGTCCCGTGGAGGACGCGCGCGTGACACTGCTCGACGTGGCCGGCAACGTGGTCGACACCCTCACCACCGGGGCCGACGGCACCTTCCGCTTCGTCGACCTGTCCTCCGGCGAGTACACCGTCATCGCCGCCGGCTACCCACCCGTCGCGACCGTGCTCCAGGTCGCCGGAGGAGGCCGTACCGAGCGGGATCTCCAGCTGAGCCACGAGGGCTGAACGGGCACCGGCCGAGCACCGGACAGCACCGGCGCGCGGGGTCGCACGCCGGTGCGAACCCCGCGGCGGGCAATTCCCGCGTTGCCTCACATCGCCGCCTCCCCTGGCCGTACGGTGGTGATGCCTGGACAGATCTTGCGTCCGTGGGGAGAGAGGGCCTGGGCCATGGACCGTGGCACCGACAAGGCTGAGCAGCGCACAGGCACGGAACCCGCCGAGCCCGGCCGCGTCCCGCTGGCCGTCGTCGTGGTCGACCGCGACGGCCTCGTCTCCCACTGGAGCCGCGGCGCACGGCGCCTGTTCGGCCTCTCCAAGGAAGAAGCGATCGGCCGCACCGCACTCGACCTGCTCCCCGTCTCCGGCGCCCTGCCCGAGGAGCCGGCCTCCGGCGCGTACGCCGCCCCCGGCGGGCAGGACAGCAGCGCCCGCACCGCCTCCGGTGGGCACGACACCACCGCGTACGCCGCCTCCGAAGGGCCCGGTCCGGACCTGGAGGCCTCCCTCGACGGAGGGCTCTCCTACCCTGCGGCCGGCCGTGCCCGGCTCACCGCGTCCGGGGACGGCCGGGTCGACGTCCTGTGGTGGGCCTATCCGCTGGTGGGCCCCGGCCCCGAGCGGCTGCTCGTGCTGGCGGCCGACGCGGACGGACTGCGCGCGGACGACGGGCCGTTCGAGCGGATCGCTCCCGGCTTCGCGCTGCACACCGACTTCCCCGGCGCGGAGGACCTCGCCCGCCGGCTCCCCGAGATCCTGCCGAGCATGAGCGTCGGCGAGAGCGCCCGGATCGTCACGCAGGTCCTCGAATTCGGCTATCCGATTCTGGAGTTCAGCCAGAACGACCGGGTGCCCGTCACCCCCGACTGGGGCGTGGCCCGGCGCGCCGAGCGCAGGGCGCGCCGGGAACGGGCCGCGCGGGCCCTGGCCGCCGGCGAACCCGTGCCCGAGGACCTGCGGGACGAAGGCGAGGACCTCGAGTACGCCGCCGTCCGTGAGCGACTGGAGTTCCTCAACGAGGTCAGCGGACGCATCGGCACCTCCCTCGACCTGGCGCGGACCATCACCGAGGTCAGCAGGGCCGTCGTGCCCCGCTTCACCGACGTCGCCGGGACCTATCTGCGCGAACAGGTCGTCGCCGGCGAGGGGTTCGAGGACGGTGTGCCCGACACGACCACGATGTGGCACCGGGTCGCCGTCGAGCACACCGACGAGCCGGGCCGCTGGGACGACGTCGTCCCCGTCGGAGAAGCCATGCCGTTCCCGGCGCACACGCCGTTCTTCCAGTGCATGACCAGCGGTGAACCCGTGCTCGTGCCGCGCATCAGCGAGGAGATGGGACACGCCATCGCCGCGCAGTTCGAAAAACGCGACATCCGGCCGCTCATCACCGGCCGCTCGATGCTCGTCGTGCCCCTCAAGGCGCGCAACGTCGTCCTCGGCTTCATGATCCTGCTGCGGCACCCCGAGCGTCCCGTCTTCAACGACATGGACCGCGTCACCGGCGCCGAACTCGCCGCCCGGGCGGGCCTCGTGCTCGACAACGCCCGCATGTACACCTTCCAGGAGAACGTCGCGGAGACGCTCCAGGACAGCATGCTGCCGCACATCCCGCCCCGCATGGCCGGCTGCGACATCGCCACCCGCTATCTGCCGGGCACGCTGCTCGGACGGGTCGGCGGCGACTGGTTCGACGCGGTGAAACTGCACGGCGGACGCACGGCGTTCGTGGTCGGCGACGTCATGGGCCACGGCCTGAACTCGGCTGCGATGATGGGACAGTTGCGCACTGCCGTACAGACCATGGCCGGGCTCGACCTGCCGCCCGCCCAGTTGCTGCGCAATCTCGACGACCTCGCCCAGCGTCTCGGCGACAGCTATCTGGCGACCTGCCTGTACGCCGTCTACGACCCGATCGCGAGCGAGCTCCACCTCGCCAACGCCGGGCACATCCCGCCCGTCCTGGTCCGGGCCGACGACGGTCGCAGCGAACTGCTGGACCTGCCCACGGGCGCGCCCATCGGCGTCGGGGGCGTGCCGTTCCAGGCCGTACGCGTGCGCGTCGAACCCGGCGACCGGCTGGTGATGTGCACCGACGGGCTGGTCGAGGTGCGCGGCGAGGACATCGGGGTCGGCCTCGCGACGCTCTGCGAGTCGGCCGCGCACCCGGCCGCGTCCATGGACGACGCCTGCGACACCATCATCCGGGCGCTCAACACGCGCGGTGGCCGCAAGGACGACGTCGCCCTGCTGATGGCACGCCTCAACGGCATCGAGCCGGACGACGTGGCGGAATGGCGCCTCGCCCTCGACCCGGCCGAGGTGGGCCGGGCCCGCGCCGCGGTCCGCGAGCAACTGCACGACTGGGGCCTTGCGAAGCTCGTCGCGGCGGCCGAGCTGATGGCCGGTGAACTCGTGACCAACGCCGTACGGCACTCCCACACCCGCCCCGCCGGCCTGCGGCTGGTCCGGGGCGACACCCTGCTGTGCGAAGTGGACGACGACGACCACGAGTTGCCGACGCTGCTCCAGGCGGGTCCGCTCGACGAGGCCGGGCGCGGTCTGCGCGTGGTCAGCACGCTGGCCCGCGAGTGGGGGACCAGCCGGACCCGGACCGGCAAGACGGTCTGGTTCGAACTCACGCTGCCACGGCGCTGAACACCGTCCGTGCTGCCGCGCGGGCGCGGTGCTGAACGCCGTCGGTGTTGTTGCGCGGGCGTGGTGCTGGTCGCCGTCGGTGTTGTTGCGCGGGCGCGGTGCTGATCGCCGTCCGTGCCGCCGCGGGAGCGGCGCCGCACCGGCGGCCGGGTTTCCTCGGCGCGCCCGGCCCGCCGCCGGCCGGCGGCCCCGCTTAGGCCGGACACGAAGGGGCGCCGCGCCCGCGTTCTTGTCGCCGCGGCCCGGGCGCGGTACACCGTACTCGCCCGTCGTGTGGCGGGATTCGTTCGCACCCCGGGGAGTGGGCCATGAGCGTGACGAGCAGGTACCGGGAAGCCTGGGAGGGGTTCTGGCGCGAGGCGTCCGCCGAGCCCGGGGCGGTGTTCTGGGACGCGGAACCGGTCCTGACCGCGGGCCCGCACCTCGCCCTGTTCGAACCGTATCTGGCCGATCCCGCGCTGCCGTTGGTGGATCTCGGCTGCGGCAACGGTACGCAGACCCGCTATCTCGCCGACCGCTTCCCGCACGTCCTGGGCGTCGACCTGTCCGCCGCTGCCCTCGACCACGCCCGGCGGGCCGACCCGGCGGGGCAGGCCGCCTACCGGCAGCTTGACGCCGCGGCGAAGGAGGAGACGCAGGCGCTGCACGCGGAGCTCGGTGACGCCAACGTCTACCTGCGGGGTGTCCTGCACCAGTGCGAGCCCGACGACCGGCAGTCCCTGGTCGACGGGATCGCCACGCTGGTCGGAGACCGCGGCCGCGCCTGTCTGGTGGAGCTCTCGGGTGCCGCCAAGCCGGTGCTGGCGGGCCTGGCCGGCGACCCCGACGGCCCGCCGCCCAAGCTCGCGCCGGTCTTCCGGCACGGCATCGCGCCGGGAGAGGTGTCGGACGAGGCCGTGCCCGAGTATCTGGGAGCGGCCGGTCTGACGGTGCTGGCGAGCGGTCGGCTGCCCCTGAAGACCACGGAGTACCGACCCGACGGCACCCGTATCGAGCTGCCGTCCACCTGGCTGGTGGCGGGGCGTACGGCCTGAGCCGGGCGGCCGGGCGGCCGGGCCGGCCGGGCCGGGGGCGTGGTCTGGTGGGCGATGGATTTGTCGGTGTACGGTCACCCTGCCCCGGTCCGTGCACCTGCCTCGTCCCCACGGAGGACAGTCATGCCGATGCCCTGGTCACGGATGCCGGCCGTGTCAGCGGTGTCGGCGCTGCTGGTCGCCACCTCCGTCGTCACGACCGCCGCCGCACCGGCTCCGGCTCCCCGCCCGGTACGGGACAGCGTCCACACCGCCGGCCGGGTCGAGGACGGCGGCGACGTGCTCCGGTACAGCTGGCCCGGCGTCTACTTCGAGGGCCGGATCCGGGGCACCGGCGTGGGCGTCGTGCTCGACGACCCGGCCGCCGACTACGACGTCCAGGTCGACGGGGCCACCGTCGCGACCCTCGTGACCCCGGGCAGGACCACGCACTGGATCAGGGGTCTGCGCGACGCCGCGCACACCGTCCGGCTCGTCAAGCGCAACGACACCCCGTGGAGCACCAGCTCCTTCGGCGGATTCGTCGCCACACCGGGCGGCGCCGTGCTGGCCCGGCCGGCCGCGCGCAGCCGCCAGATCGAGTTCATCGGCGACTCCCTCACGGCCGGCTACGGCAACCTCTCGGCCTCCCGCGAATGCGACGGCGAGCAGCTCAAACGCACCACCGACGCCGACGTGAGCTACGGCGCCCTCACCGCCCGCGGGCTGCGCGCCGACTACCAGATCAACGCGTACTCGGGCCAGGGCATGGTGCGCAACTACAACGGAAGCTCACCGGAGGTGAACTACCGCAGCTTCTACGACCGCGCGCTGCTGAACGTGCCGGGAGACGTATGGAAGAACCCGGGCACCTGGCGGCCGCAGCTCGTGGTGGTGCACCTCGGCACGAACGACTTCTCGACCCCGGTCAACCCGGGCGAGCCGTGGACCGGTGAGAGCCTCGCCGCCGCCTACCGCAGCGCCTACAGCGGCTTCCTCACGAAACTTCGGCAGCGCTACGGGACCGCCACCACCATCCTCGCCGTCGGCACCGGCCCCTTCGCCGGCCATGTCGAACAGGTCGTCCGCGAACGCACCGGCGCGGGCGACCGCCGCGTCCGCCTCTGGGCCCTCGACACCTCAGGCCTGGACTTCACCGGCTGCCACTGGCACTACTCGGCCCGTGACCACCGCCTCCTGGCCGACCGCCTCACCGCGTTCCTCGCCGACCTGCCGATCCGTTGGTGAGAGGTTCGTAGCCCGTTACGCCCGCAGCGCGTAACGTGACGAGCCATGAACATCTCCGCCCGGGACGGCTCGTCATGAGAATCCTCATCAGCGCCGACATGGAGGGCGCCACCGGCGTCACCTGGCCCGACGACGTCGTGCCGGGCGCCTCGCAGTGGGAGCGCTGCCGTTCCCTGTTCACCTCCGACGTCAACGCCGCCGTGCTGGGATTCCACGACGGCGGTGCCGACGAGGTGATCATCAACGAGGCGCACTGGTCGATGCGCAACCTCCTGCTGGAGCAGCTCGACGACCGGGCGCAGCTGCTCACCGGCCGGCACAAGACCCTGTCCATGGTGGAGGGCGTGCAGCACGGCGACGTCGACGGCATCGCGTTCGTCGGCTACCACGCGGGCGCCGGCATGGAGGGCGTCCTCGCGCACACCTACCTCGCCAACTCCATCACGGGCGTGTGGCTGAACGACGTACGGGCGAGCGAGGGGCTGCTGAACGCCCATGTCGTCGCCGAGTACGGCGTGCCGGTCGTGCTGGTCACCGGGGACGACATCGCCTGCGAGGACGCGCTCGGATACGCGCCCGAGGCGCTGAAGGTCGCCGTCAAGGACCACGTGTCGCGCTACGCGGCGGTGTGCCGGACGCCCGCGAGGACGGCGGCGGACATCCGGGCCGCCGCCAAGGAGGCCGCCGCGCTGGCGGTGCGTCACGAACCCGTCCGGGGCGGCCCGTTCACCGTGGCCGTGGAGTTCGACGCCGAGCACCTGGCGATGGCCGCCACCGTCGTCCCGGGTGTGGACCGGATCGGGGAGCGCAAGGTGGCGTACACGAGCGAGACCATGTATGAGGGCATCCGCGCCTTCAAGGCGGTCACCACGATCGTCTCGGCCGCGGTGGAGGAGCAGTATGGCTGAGCAGGTGGACGAGCAGGCGCTGGACGAGGTCGTGACGTACACGTCCGGCCTCATCCGGATCGACACCACCAACCGGGGCGGGGGCGACTGCCGCGAACGGCCCGCCGCCGAGTACGCCGCCGCACGGCTCGCCGACGCGGGGATCGAACCGACCCTGCTGGAGCGCACCGAGGGTCGCACCAACGTCGTCGCCCGCATCGAGGGCAGCGACCCCTCGGCCGGTGCCCTGCTGCTCCACGGCCATCTGGACGTCGTGCCCGCCGCTGCCGCCGACTGGAGCGTGCACCCGTTCTCCGGGGAGATCCGCGACGGGGTCGTCTGGGGGCGCGGCGCCGTCGACATGAAGAACATGGACGCGATGATCCTGGCCGTCGTGCGCGGCTGGGCCAGGCAGGGCGTGCGGCCCCGACGGGACATCGTGGTCGCGTTCACCGCGGACGAGGAGGACAGCGCCGAGGACGGCTCCGGATTCCTCGCAGACCGGCACCCCGGCCTGTTCGAGAACTGCACGGAAGGCATCAGCGAGTCGGGCGCCTTCACCTTCCACGGCGGCGACGGACGGCAGATCTACCCGATCGCGGCCGGGGAACGCGGCACGGCCTGGCTGAAGCTCACCGCCCGCGGACGCGCCGGGCACGGCTCCAAGGTCAACCGGGACAACGCCGTGACACGTCTCGCGGGTGCGATCGCCCGGATCGGCGCGCACGAGTGGCCGCTCAGGCTCACCCCGACCGTACGCGCCGCCCTCACCGAACTCGCCGCGCTGTACGGCATCGAGACCGACCTCACCGACGTGGACGCGCTGCTGGAGAAGCTCGGACCGGCCGCCGCCCTCGTCGAGCCGACCCTGCGCAACAGCGCCAACCCGACCATGCTGGACGCCGGTTACAAGGTCAACGTCATTCCCGGCGAGGCCGTGGCGCACGTGGACGGCCGGTACATGCCCGGCGGCGAGGAGGAGTTCCGCACCACCCTCGACCGGCTCACCGGGCCGCACGTGGACTGGGAGTTCCACCACCGCACGGCGGCCCTGGAATCGCCGGTGGACTCGGCGACGTTCGCGGGAATGCGGGCCGCCGTAGAGGAGTTCGCGCCCGAGGGACACGTCGTGCCGTTCTGCATGTCCGGCGGCACCGACGCCAAGCAGTTCTCCCGCCTCGGCATCACCGGCTACGGCTTCACCCCGCTGAAGCTGCCGGACGGCTACGACTACGCGGCCATGTTCCACGGGGTCGACGAGCGGGTACCGGTCGAGGCGCTGCACTTCGGTGTCCGCGTACTCGACCGGTTCCTGCGGACGGCCTAGGAGAGTGGGGGAGACGGTGCGGACGCTGGCCTACGGGGCGTGGCCCTCGCCCATCGACGCGGCCCTGACCGCCGCGCACGACGGGCACCCGGAGTACGTGGGCTTCGTCGGCGACGAGGTGTGGTGGACCGAGCCGCGCCCCGCCGAGGGCGGCCGGCGCACCCTGGTACGGCGGCACGCCGACGGCCGGGAGGAGCCGCTGCTGCCCGCGCCGTGGAACGTGCGCAGCCGGGTCATCGAGTACGGCGGGCACCCGTGGGCCGCTCTCGTCGGCGACACCGGACCGCTGGTGGTGTTCGTGAACTTCGCCGACCAGCGGCTGTACCGCTGCGAGCCCGGCGGTGAACCCCGCCCCCTCACCCCCGAGTCACCGGTGGGCGAGGGCCTGCGCTGGGCCGAGCCGTTGCCGCTGCCCGAGCGGGGTGAGGTGTGGTGCGTGCTGGAGGAGTTCACCGGGGACGGGCCCACCGACGTGCGCCGCGTCCTGGCCGCCGTCCCGCTGGACGGATCCGCCGCCGAGGACCGGGGCGCGGTACGCGAACTCACCGACGGCCGGCACCGGTTCGTGACCGGGCCGAAGCTCTCGCCCGACGGGCGCCGGGCCGCCTGGCTCGCCTGGGACCATCCGCGGATGCCCTGGGACGGCACCGAACTGCTCGTTGCCGACGTCACCCCCGAGGGCACCCTGAGCGGCGCCAGGACCGTGGCCGGCGGCCCCGGCGAGTCGATCCCCCAGGCCGACTGGACCCGCGACGGACGCCTGTTGCACGCGAGCGACCGCACCGGCTGGTGGAACCTCTACCTCGACGGGAGGCCGCTGTGCCCGCGCGAGGAGGAGTTCGGCGGGGCGCTGTGGAAGCTGGGATCGAGATGGTTCACCCCGCTGGAGAGCGGTCTGATCGCCGTGGTGCACGGCAGGGGCGCCACCGCCCTCGGCGTACTGGACCCCGAGACCGGTGAGGTCGTCGACGCGGCCGGCCCCTGGACCGAGTTCGCCCCCACCCTCGCCGCCCACGGCGAACGGGTCGTCGCCGTAGGGGCCAGCCCGCGCAGCGCCTACGAGGTCGTCGAGCTGGACGCCCGCACCGGCCGGGCCCGGGTCGTCGGTGCCGAGCACGACGACGCCGTCGATCCGGCCTACTACCCCGAGCCGCAGATCCGCACCTTCACCGGGCCCGACGGGCGCGGCATCCACGCCCACATCTACCCGCCGCACCACCCCGGCTGCGTCGCGCCCGGCGACGAACTGCCGCCCTACGTGGTCTGGGCGCACGGCGGGCCCACCGGACGCGCGCCGCTCGTGCTCGACCTGGAGATCGCCTACTTCACCTCGCGCGGCATCGGCGTCGCCGAAGTGAACTACGGCGGCTCCACGGGGTACGGCCGCTCCTACCGCGAGCGGCTGCGCGAGCAGTGGGGCGTGGTGGACGTCGAGGACTGCGCCGCCGTGGCCCTGGCCCTCGCCGACGAGGGCACCGCCGACCGGGCCCGGCTCGCCGTCCGGGGCGGCAGCGCGGGCGGCTGGACCGCTGCGGCCTCGCTCACCACCACCGACGTCTACGCCTGCGGCACCATCAAGTACCCCATCCTGGACCTGGCCGGCTGGGGCACGGGGGAGACCCACGACTTCGAGTCGCGGTACCTGGAGAGCCTGATCGGGCCGCTCGCCGAGGTGCCCGCCCGGTACGCGGAGCGCTCGCCCGCCGCCCACGCCGACCGCCTCACCGTGCCGTTCCTGCTGCTCCAGGGCCTGGAGGACGTGATCTGCCCGCCCGTCCAGTGCGAGCGGTTCCTGGCCCGGCTGGACGGCAGGCGGGTGCCGCACGCGTACCTCGCCTTCGAGGGGGAGGGCCACGGCTTCCGCAGGGCGGAGACCATGGTGCGCGCCCTGGAGGCCGAACTCTCCCTGTACGCCCAGGTGTTCCGCCTGGAACCGCCAGGCGCCCCCACCCTGGAGCTCACCAAGTGAAACACCTCGTCCGCCCGCCCCGGCTCGCCCCCGGCGCCCGCGTCGCCGTCGTCGCGCCGAGCGGGCCCGTGCCCGAGGAGCGGCTCCAGGCCGGGCTGGACATCCTGCGCGGCTGGGACCTCGAACCCATGGCGGCGCCCCATGTGCTCGCCCGGGACGCGGAGTTGCCCTACCTGGCGGGCACGGACGCCCAGCGGGCCGCCGACCTCCAGCGTGCCTGGTGCGATCCGTCCGTCGCGGCCGTGCTGTGCGCCCGGGGCGGGTACGGCGCCCAGCGCATGGTCGACCTGCTCGACTGGGAGGCGATGCGGGCGGCGGGCCCGAAGGTGTTCGCCGGGTTCAGCGACGTCACCGTCCTGCACCAGGCGTTCGCCACCCGCCTGGGCCTGGTCACCCTGTACGGGCCCGCGGCCGCGGGCGTCGACTTCCTCAAGCACGCCAGGGCCCAGGAGCACCTGCGGGCCACCCTCTTCGAGCCCGAGTCCGTGCGGACCCTCACGGCCCCGTCCCCGGGCGGCACCGCACTGGTCCCGGGCCGTGCCCGGGGCGTCACGCTCGGCGGCTGTCTGAGCCTGCTCGCGAGCGACCTCGCCACCCCGCACGCCCACCCCGGGGCGCGGGGCGGACTGCTGCTGATCGAGGATGTCGGCGAGAGCCCGTACCGCCTGGACCGCTGTCTGACCCAACTGCTGCGCTCCGGCTGGCTCGACGGGGTCGCCGGGATCGTCCTCGGGTCCTGGGAGGGGTGCGGCCCGTACGAGGCGGTGCGCGCGGTCTGGGCCGACCGGCTCGGCGGCCTGGGTGTCCCGGTCGTGGAGGAATTCGGTTTTGGACACGGTGCGGGCGCTCTGACCATGCCCCTCGGAGTGCGGGCCGTTCTGGACGCCTCGGCGGGCACGCTGACGCTGGAAGAGCCGGCCCTCGGCTGACGCCACGATGATCGAAGGACCGCCAAGGAACCTCGTCATGGTGATCGACGGCTTCTGACGACTGGGGGCGCACAGTCGGCGCGGTTACTGTGGCGGGGTGCCGCATCACGCATCCCGCCACCTCGCCGAGGGCCCCCGGGTGGGCATCCGCCACTTCACCCACGAGGACGGCGCCGAGTTCACCGCCCGCGCCCGGGAGAGCAAGGACCTGCACCACCCGTGGCTCTTCCCGCCCACCACGGCACAGGCGTACACCGCCTACGCGGGCCGCCTGATCGAGGACCCCGCCAAGGCCGGTTTCCTGGTCTGCGAGAAGGACGACGGGGCCATCGGCGGGTTCATCAACATCAACAACATCGTCGAAGGCGGCTTCCAGTCCGGGGCGCTGGGCTACGGCGCCTTCGCGCACGCCGCCGGCCGGGGGCTGATGCGCGAAGGACTGGACCTCGTCGTGCGGTACGCCTTCGGCCCGATGCGGCTGCACCGGCTGGAGATCAACGTCCAGCCGGGGAACGCCGCGTCGATCGCCCTGGCCCGAAGCTGCGGGTTCCGTCTGGAGGGCTTCTCGCCGAAGATGCTCTTCGTCGACGGGGCCTGGCGCGACCACGAACGCTGGGCGATCACCACCGAGATGATCACCGGAGCGGGGCGCCACTGAGCCCCGTCGCCGCCTACGCCTGGCGGTCCACGTACTCGTAGACCGACCCGTCCGGATGCAGGGCGATCAGATTGCGGCCCGCCGGTGAGGCGATCGGGCCCGCGACGATGTGGGCGCCGAGCCCGGTCAGCACCTTGTGCGTCTCCTCGACGTCCGTCACCGCGATCGTGGCGGCGACCTTGCGCAGCACCTCCAGTTCGGCCGGGGGACCGCTCATCAGCAGGAAGCAGCCGATCGCCGCCACCTGGACACCTCCCCGCTCGAAGCGCTGGGCTCTGCCGCCCGCCAGTCGCTCGTAGAAGGGGATCGCGGTCTCGAGGTCCTCGACGCAGACGCGCAGTGTGGCACCCAGAATCTCCATGCCGCCGAGCCTAGTGCCGCGGCAGACGGCGTTCGCCCCGTCGCGACGCCCGGCACGCCGTTCCTTGACGGGCGAACGTTGCCTGCCGCGGCACTAGTTACGCGCGGGGGGCCGAGGGTACCCGGCCGGGCATGAAGCCGTTGGATCACCTGGAGCATCTGGACAAGCACCTCGTCGACGAGCTGGCACAGGTGGCGCGCGAGACCGTACGGGACGAGCTGCGCGAGCAGACGCGCAAGCAACGCCGCAAGGCCGCCGTGTACGCCGCGTCCGGCGCGCTCGCCCTGTACGCGGGCGCGGCCCTCGCCCTCGCCGTCGGGCTGGCCCTCGCCCTCGGCCTGCCCGACTGGGCCGCCGCGCTGATCACCGCCGTGATCCTGGGCGCCCTGGCCTACGTGCTGCGCGGCATGGCCCGCCCGCACCGGCCGGGCCCGGAGCACGCGGCCGGCATGGCGAACGGGGACGGCGCCCGGCAGACCGCGGCCGGGGCGGCCGGCGGCGCGCCGTATCCGCCGGTTCCGCCGGCCCCGCCCGGCGGGACGGCCGCGCCGGGCCCCGTGCCCCCGCGGCCCGCGGAGGCCCCGGACGTACCCCGCCGCGGGGTGTGATGCCCGGTGCGCACGGCAGGAACCAAGCGCGGCCGCGTGGTGGTCGTGACCGGGGCCAGCGGCGGTGTCGGCCGGGCCGCGGTCCGTGCCTTCGCCGCACGCGGCGACCGGGTCGCCCTGCTCGCCCGCGGGCGTGAGGGACTCGCCGCCGCCGCGGACGACGTGGAACGTGCCGGAGGAGAGGCCCTCGTCGTCCCCGTCGACGTCTCCGACGCCAAAGCCGTCGAGGACGCCGCCCAGCAGGTCGTCGACACCTACGGCCACATCGACGTCTGGGTCAACAACGCCTTCACCGGAGCCTTCGCGCCCTTCACGGACATCGCCCCGGACGAGTTCCGGCGGGTGACCGAAGTGACCTACCTGGGCTACGTGTTCGGCACCCGGGCCGCCCTGCGGCACATGCTGCCTCGCGACCGGGGCACGATCGTGCAGGTCGGCTCGGCGCTGGCCTATCGGGGCATCCCGCTGCAGTCGGCGTACTGCGGGGCCAAGCACGCGATCCAGGGGTTCAACGAGTCGCTGCGCTGCGAGCTGCTGCACGCGCGCAGCGGGGTGCGGACCACGATGGTGCAGCTGCCGGGCCTCAACACCCCGCAGTTCGACTGGGTGCTGAACCGGATGCCGGGGCGTGCCCGGCCCGTGGCGCCCGTGTACCAGCCGGAGGTCGCCGCCCGGGCCGTCGTGCACGCCTCGTCGCACGCCCGGCGCCGGGAGTACTGGGTGGGTGGCTCCACCGCCGCCACGCTCCTCGCCAACGCGGTGGTCCCCGGGCTGCTCGACCGCTACCTGGCCCGCACCAACGTCGACGCGCAGCAGGAGGACGGGCCGGCCGAGGGGCCCGCGAACCTGTGGTCCCCGGCGGACGGTCCGCATGGGCGGGATTTCGGCGCGCACGGGCGCTTCGACGCCGAGTCCACGGACGACAGCCCACAGCAGTGGTTGTCCCGCAACCGGGGGTGGCTGGGCGCTGCCCTCACCACGGCGGCCGCCGCCCTGACCGTACGCAAGCTGACCGGCCGGGCGGGGCGCCAGGCCGTGTCCGCCCGCCCGGGCGTCCTCACGGGCCCCTGAGCTCTTCCGGGCCGTTCTCGTTCCCTGAGCCGTCGAGGAACCGCAGCAGTACGGCCGCCTCCGCCCGCAGCCGAGCGGCACGGCCGGCGTGGGCGGGGGCGGTCAACTGCGCTGCCGCCGCCAGCCGTTCGGCGGCCTCGGCGCGCACGACGTCCACCATCTCTCCCTCGCTGAGCTCGCGCCGGACCGCCTCGGTGGCGCCGGCGCCCACCGGTGAGGCCTCCAGGGCGGCGGCCCGGGGCACACTGCCGTCCACGGGCACCGCCTCGGCGTTGTCCAGCGCGGCCAGCGTGCCGCGCAGAGCACTCACCGCGGCCTTGTCCCGGGCCCGCATCGCTTCGGGCAGGGCATCACGCATACGAAGACGTACAGACATGCCGACGACGGTAGGCGACCCGGTACACGTCCGCCGCCGGATTTCCCGTGCACGGCCGCCCCCGGCATTCCCGGTCGCGCGCGTCCGAGCCCTGCTTCGACGGTTACGAGCGCCCGCCCCCGCATGTCCCGGGAGCGCGGGTCAGACGGCCTGCTGGAGCTGCGGCAGCACCTTGGTGCGGTAGAAGTCGAAGAAGCCGCGCAGGTCCGGGCCGATCTGGTTCACGTAGATCCGGTCGTAGCCGGCGTCGGCGAACTGCTTCAGTTCCGCCACGTGCTCGTCCACGTCGTCGCCGCACACCCGGTTTTCCCGCACCATGTCCTCGGTGACCAGCTGCTGCGCCTGCTCGAAGTGCCTGGGGGAGGGCAGCACCTGACCCAGTTCGCCGGGTAGCTGCTCGTTCGCCCAGAGCCGGTGGACGGTCCGGACGGCCTCCTCCTTGTCCATGCCGTAGCAGACCTTCGTGCCGCCGCTGACCAGCTTTCCGCCGCCTCCGCCCTTGCGGTACTGCTCCACCATCGCCTCGTCCGGCATGACCGAGATGTAGCCGTCGCCGACGCGGGACGCGAGCTGGGTCGCGGCGGGCCCGAAGCCGGAGATGTCGATCGGGATCGGCTCGTCCGGGACGGTGTACAGACGGGCGTTCTCGACCGTGTAGTGCGGCCCGTGATGATTGACCTCCTCGCCGCTGAACAGCCGCCGCATCACCTGGATGGCCTCCTCCAGCATGTCCAGCCGGACGTGCGCCGGGGGCCAGTGGTCGCCCAGGATGTGCTCGTTGAGCGCCTCACCGGAGCCGACACCCAGCCGGAAGCGGTTGTTCGTCATCACCGCGCTGGTCGCCGCGGCGTGCGCCACCACCGCCGGATGCATGCGCACGGTCGGGCAGGTCACCGCCGTCTGGATCGGCAGGGACACCGCCTCGGACAGCGCACCGATCACCGACCACACGAACGGGCTCTGGCCCTGCTCGTCGTTCCACGGGTGGTAGTGGTCGGAGATCCACAGCGCCTGGAACCCGGCCTGTTCGGCCATCCGCGCCTGCTCGATCAGCTCGGCGGGCCCGTACTGCTCGCACGAGAGGAAATATCCGTACTCGGGCATGGGAGAGTGCCTCCGCGACGTCGGCGGTCCGTATCCAGCACCGGGTACCCGTGGCGGGGGCCGGAAACCGGCGCCGTCCGTGTGGGCGGGCCACGCCGACGTTTGGGTGCCCTGGCCGGGGGGACGCGGAAGGCTCCCGAGCTACGCGACAGCGCCGGAGGCGAGCGACCGTGAGTCGACCCCGCATCCTGGTCGTCGGTGCCGGATTCGCCGGTTACCGCACGGCCCGCACCCTGTCCCGGCTCACCCGGGGCCGGGCCCACATCACCCTGCTCAACCCGACCGACTACTTCCTGTACCTGCCCCTGCTGCCCCAGGTCGCCGCCGGCGTGCTGGAACCGCGCCGGGTCACGGTCTCCCTGTCGGACACGCTGCCGGACGTACGGCTGGTGCTGGGCGAGGCCGAGCGCATCGACCTCGACGGCCGCACACTGCACTACACCAGCCCCGAGGGGGAGGGCGGCACCCTCGCGTACGACCGGCTGGTGCTCGCCGCGGGCAGTGTCAACAAGCTGTTGCCCATCCCCGGTGTCGCCGAGCACGCGCACGGCTTCCGGGGGCTGCCCGAGGCGCTGTACCTGCGCGACCACGTCACCCGGCAGGTGGAGCTCGCGGCCTCCTCCGACGACCCAAAGACGTGCGCCGCGCGATGCACCTTCGTCGTGGTCGGGGCGGGGTACACCGGTACCGAGGTCGCCGCGCACGGGCAGATGTTCACCGACGCGCAGGTGCGCAAGCACCCGCTGCGGCAGGGCATGCGACCGCGCTGGATGCTGCTGGACGTGGCTCCGCGGGTGCTGCCCGAGATGGACGAGAGGCTCTCCGCCACCGCCGACCGGGTCCTGCGGCAGCGGGGCGTGGACGTGCGGATGGGCACCTCCGTGCAGGAGGCCACGCACGAGGGGGTCGTGCTGACCGACGGCGCGTTCGTCGAGACCCGGACGCTGGTGTGGTGCGTGGGCGTACGTCCCGACCCGCTGGTCGAGTCCCTCGGGCTGCCCATGGAGAAGGGGCGGCTGCTCGTCGACCCGCATCTGAAGGTGCCCGGGCGGCCGGAGTTGTTCGCGTGCGGTGACGTGGCCGCGGTACCCGATCTGGAGAACCCGGGGAGCTGCACGCCGATGACCGCGCAGCACGCCTGGCGGCACGGCAAGATCGCGGCGGAGAACGTCGCCGCGTCGCTCGGCCTCGGTGGTGCGCGCAAGCCCTACCGCCACCGCGACCTCGGCTTCGTCGTCGACCTGGGCGGGGCGAAGGCCGCCGCCAATCCGCTCGGCGTGCCCCTGTCCGGCGTACCGGCGGGGGCGGTGACGCGGGGCTACCACCTCGCCGCGATGCCCGGAAACCGCGTCCGGGTCGCGGCCGACTGGCTGCTGGACGCCGTACTGCCGCGCCAGGCCGTGCAGTTGGGGCTCGTACGGTCCTGGTCGGTGCCGCTGGACACGTCGTCGCCCGAGGTGGCCCGGGTGGCCGGCGGGCCGCAGCGGCAGGGAGCGAGCGCCCGGTCCGGGCCGGGAGCGGCGCTCGCGGCCGACACGGACGACGGGGGCGCCGGCGACGGACCGGGCCGGTACCGGCCCCCCGATGAGCCCGCGAAGGGGCAGCCCGGATCCGGGGCGACGCAGGTGCGGCCCGGATCCGGGGCCGCGCGATGGCACGCACAACTGCGCTCGGAGTCCGAGACGGCGAAGGGCCGTCCGAAGGCGGACCGCCCCGGCTCCGGGCACGCGCGGCCGCTCACCGAGTCCGAGACGGCGAAGGGCCGCCCGGCTGCGGGCGCCGGGCGAACCGCCGACGAGCCCGCGAAGAACCAGCCAGGCGGTGAGCCGGCCAGGAACCAGCCGGGTGGTGAGCCCGCGAAGAACCAGCCCGGCCCCGGGCACCCTCCCGGCTCCGGACACCAGCCCCCGGAACCCCACCCCGCGCCCGGCCCCGTCAAGCGAACCGAAGTCCCGGACGACCGGGACGACTCCACGAAAGGAGACTCATGAACACCGGTGAACTCACCGACCTCGGACAGCAGCTGCGGGTGGACAGTGTCCGCGCCGCGGCCGCCGCGGGCTCCGGGCACCCGACGTCCTCGATGTCCGCGGCCGACCTGATGGCCGTCCTGCTCGCGCACCACCTCCGCTACGACTTCGACCGCCCCGCCCACCCCGGCAACGACCGCTTCGTCCTCTCCAAGGGCCACGCCTCCCCGCTGCTGTACTCCGCGTACAAGGCGGCCGGCGCCATCGACGACGACGAGCTGCTCACCTTCCGCAAGCTGGGCAGCCGCCTCGAAGGGCACCCCACCCCGCAGCGTCTGCCCTGGGTCGAGACGGCCACCGGTTCGCTCGGGCAGGGACTGCCCGTCGGGGTCGGCATCGCGCTGGCCGGCAAGCGGCTCGACCGCACCGGCTACCGCACCTGGGTGCTGTGCGGTGACAGCGAACTGGCCGAGGGTTCCGTGTGGGAGGCCGCCGAGCACGCCGGGTACGAGCACCTGGACAACCTCACCGTGATCGTCGACGTCAACCGGCTCGGCCAGCGCGGTCCCACCCGGCACGGGCACGACCTGGACGCCTACGCCCGGCGCTTCCAGGCCTTCGACTGGCACACCATCGAGGTCGACGGCCACGACGTGGACGCCGTCGACCGCGCCTACGCCGAGGCCGCCTCCACCAAGGGCCAGCCCACCGCGATCCTCGCCCGCACCCTCAAGGGCAAGGGCGTCGAGGGCGTCCAGGACAGGGAGGGCCTGCACGGCAAGCCCCTCCCGGAGGCCGAGGCCGCGATCACCGAACTCGGCGGCCCGCGCGACATCCGCGTCCGGGTGCAGGAGCCGCCGGCCGCCCGCATGCTGCACTCCGTGCACACCGGCGACTTCGAACTCCCGAGGTGGGACAAGGGCGAGGAGGTCGCCACCCGCAACGCCTTCGGTGAGGCGCTCGCCGCTCTCGGCACCGGCCGCGGCGACATCGTCGCCCTGGACGGCGAGGTCGGCGACTCCACCCGCGCCGAGTTCTTCGCCAAGGAACACCCCGACCGCTACTTCGAGTGCTACATCGCCGAGCAGCAGCTGGTGGCCTCGGCCGTCGGCCTCGCCTCCCGCGGCTGGGTGCCGTACGCCGCCACGTTCGCGGCGTTCCTGACCCGGGCCTACGACTTCGTCAGGATGGCGTCCGTCAGCGGGGCCGGCATCAACCTCGTCGGCTCCCACGCGGGCGTCGCCATCGGCCAGGACGGCCCCAGCCAGATGGGCCTGGAGGACCTGGCGATGATGCGGGCGGTGCACGGCTCGACCGTGCTGTACCCGTGCGACGCCAACCAGACCGCCCGGCTGGTCGGCGCGATGGCCGGCCTGGAGGGCGTCCGCTACCTGCGCACCTCGCGCGGCGAGAGCCCCGTGATCTACGGCCCCGACGAGGACTTCCCGGTCGGCGGCAGCAAGGTGCTGCGCTCCTCCGGTCAGGACCGGCTGACCCTCGTCGCGGCGGGCGTCACCGTGCACGAGGCGCTGGCGGCCGCCGACGCCCTGCAGCAGGAGGACATCGCCGTGCGGGTCATCGACCTGTACTCCGTGAAGCCCGTCGACCGGGCCACCCTGCGCCGGGCCGCCGAGGAGACCGGCTGCCTGGTGACCGTGGAGGACCACCACCCCGAGGGTGGCATCGGGGACGCGGTCCTCGACGCCTTCACCGACGGGCGGCCCGTGCCGCGCCTGGTGCGGCTCGGTGTGCGGACCATGCCGGGTTCGGCGTCCCCTCAGGAGCAACTGCGCGCCTCGGGCATCGACGCGGAGTCCATCGCGGCGGCCGGACGGCTGCTGGTCGAGGAGGCGGTCGTGCGGTGAGCGGCGGCGACGGCACGCGCAGGGTGCGGGCGGGCCGCCGCACGGTGGAGGTGCACCGGCCGGAGAAGGTGCTGTTCCCGGGCGGCGGCGACGCCAAGGAGTACACCAAGGGCGACCTGGTGGACTACCACCGGGCCGTCGCGCCCTACATGCTGCCGCACCTGCGCGGCCGCCCGCTGATGCTGGAGCGGCACCCGGACGGCATCGACGGCCCGACGTTCATGCAGAAGAACACCCCGGAGCACTACCCGGAGTGGATCCCCCGGGTCGAGGTGGCGAAGGAGGGCGGCACGGTCCGTCACGCCGTCTGTGACGACACGGCCACCCTGCTGTACCTGGCCGACCAGGCGAGCATCACCCTGCACCGCTGGCTGTCGCGCGCCGCCACGGTGGACCACCCCGACCGGCTGGTCTTCGACCTCGACCCGTCGGGGGACGACTTCGAGGCCGTGCGCGCGGCCGCACGGCTGCTCGGGGAGCTGCTCGACGAGCTGGAACTGCCCTCGGCGCTGATGACCACCGGCTCGCGTGGGCTGCACGTGATCGTGCCGCTGAACGGACGGCACGACTTCGACGACGTGCGGGCGTTCGCCCGGGACGTCGCCGACACCCTCGCCCGGGCGCACCCCGACCGGCTCACCACGGCGGCGCGCAAGAAGGAGCGTGGCGAGCGGCTCTACCTCGACATCCAGCGCAACGCCTACGCCCAGACGGCCGTCGCGCCCTATACGGTCCGGCCCCGCCCCGGCGCCCCGGTGGCCACCCCCATCACCTGGGACCAGCTGGACGATCCGGAGCTGCACGCCCGCCGGTGGACCGTCGCCGACGCCGTCGAGCAGGCCCGGACCAACCCCTGGTCGGGCGTGCCGGGCCGCGGCCGGGCGCTGGGACCGGCCCGGCGGCGGCTGAACGCCCTGCGCGGCTGAGAACCCCCGGCGATCTTCCGGTGAGTGTCAGATGCATGCAGCCGTAGAGGTTTGGCGAACACGCTTGCGGCCACACGGAGGGGGAGGTGGCCATGTCGAACACAAAAAACACGCAAGAGTCACAGGATTCACAGGAGTCCCAGAACTCCCGGAACTCGAGCAAGACGAACGACAAGCAGACGGCCAAAAGCCGGCCGAGCCCGATGGAGGTGCTGCGCGAGGCGCGCGGTCAGCTCGCGGAACTCACCGGGATGGAAGCCGAGTCCGTGTCGTCCTTTGAGCAGACGGAGGAGGGCTGGGCGCTGGAGGTCGAGGTCCTCGAACTCGAGCGCGTACCCGACACGATGAGCCTGATGGCGAGCTACCAGGTGGAGCTCGACGTAGAGGGGCAGCTCACGGGTTACCGGCGCGTCCGCCGCTATGAACGCGGTCGGTCCGACGGGCGCAGAGGCGGCCGCTAGGCCCCTGACAGGACCCGCACCCACACACGAGGAGGAAAACCCCGCATGACAGTCGTACCGGCACAGCAGTCCGGCGGCGGAGGCGGCAGCAGCGGTCTCTACGACGTGCTTGAGCTCGTCCTGGACAGGGGGCTCGTCATCGACGCATTCGTGCGTGTCTCCCTGGTCGGCATCGAGATCCTCAAGATCGACGTCCGCGTCGTCGTCGCCAGCGTCGACACCTATCTGCGCTTCGCCGAGGCGTGCAACCGGCTCGACCTGGAGGCCGGGCCGCGCAAGGATCCGGGCCTGCCCGACCTCGTCGGGGAGATGACCGAGTCCGGTGCTCGCGGCAAGTCCAAGGGGGCGCTCTCCGGCGCCGCCGAGACCATCTCCGACGCCTTCAAGCAGGCGCGGAGCGAAAGCTCCGAGCGTGAGACCGAGTCACGTCCGCGAGCCCGCAAGAGCACGTCGTCCCGCCGTAAGGAGGAGCAGGAGTGAGCACCTACGTCTACGGCATCGCGGCGAGTTCGCACCCCGGCCTCCCCGAGGGGATGAGCGGCGTCGGCGACCCGCCCCGCCCGGTACGCATCCTGCGGGTGGGTGACCTGGCGGCCGTCGTCAGTGATGCGCCCGACGGGCTGCGGCCCAAGCGCAAGGAACTGCTCGCCCACCAGAACGTGCTCAGCGAGGCGGGTGCGGCCGGCTGCGTGCTGCCCATGCGGTTCGGCAGCGTCGCCCCGGACGACAACTCCGTCACCGGAGTGCTCGCCGAGCGCGCCGAGCACTACAAGGAGCGGCTCCAGGCCCTGGACAACCGGGTCGAGTACAACATCAAGGCCAACCACGTCGAAGAGGCCGTTCTGCACCAGGTGATGGCCGAGAGCCCCGACATTCGCGGGCTCGCGGAGGCGAACCGGCAGGCTGGCGGCGGCAGTTACGACGACAAGATCCGGCTCGGCGAGATGGTCGCGGCCGCCGTCAAGGCCAAGGAGGCCGGCGACGGTGCCGCGGTGCAGCGCGCCCTGGAGTCGGCCGCCGACGACGTGAGCGTGGGCCCCGAGTCCACGGGCTGGCTGGCCAACGTGTCGTACCTGGTGGAACGGGACGAGGTCGAGTCCTTCCTGGCCGCGGTCGAGCAGCTCCGCAAGGACATGCCGCACCTCGAGGTGCGGGTCAACGGTCCGCTGCCGCCGTACAGCTTCGTCGAGCCCGGCCCGGCCGAGCCCGCGGGCACCGTGGCGAGCGGAACGGACACCGGAGCGGGGTGACGACGTGGGCCTGATCTCTGAGGTGCTGCTGCTGCCGTTCGCACCGGTACGCGGCAGCGCCTGGGCCATCAAACAGGTGGTGCAGGAGGCCGAGCGGATCTACTACGACCCCGCCACGATCCGGGCTGAACTGGCCCGCCTTGAAGAGCAGATGGAGGCCGGAGAGATCACGGAGGACGAGTTCGACCGTCTTGAGGACGAACTCCTCGACCGGTTGGAGATCGCTTCGCGCGGCAGCGCGGGAACAGGCAACGGGACAACACAATGAACCGAACGGGACTGGGTCTCGCCATAGGGGCCGGATATCTCCTGGGACGGACCAAGAAACTGAAGATGGCGATGGCCGTCGGCGGTCTGGTCGCCGGGAAGAAGCTGAACCTGAGCCCGCGCATGGTCGCGGATCTGGTCCAGCAGCAGCTGCGGAACAACCCGCAGTTCAAGGAGATCGGCGACCAGCTGCGGCAGGATCTGCGCGGTGTCGGCAAGGCCGCTTCCGGTGCCATGGTCGAGCGGCAGATCGACGCCCTCGCCGACCGGCTGCACGGCCGCACCGCCAAGGTGCGCGATCAGCTGACGGGCGTGGTGCCCGGCCAGGACGAGGACGCCGAGGACGCCGAGTACGAGGACGAGGAGCCCGAGGACTCCGAAGCCGAGCACGAGGACGAGGAGCCCGAGGAGCCCGAGGAGGACGAGGAAGCCGAGGCCTCCGACGAGGAAGAGGAAGAGGAAGAGGAAGAGGAAGAGGAGCCCGAGGCGAAGAAGGCTCCCGCCAAGAAGGCCCCCGCCAAGAAGGCTCCGGCCAAGAAGGCGGCGAAGAAGGCCCCTGGCAAGAAGGCCCCCGCGAAGAAGGCTCCGGCGAAGAAGACGGCGGGCCGCAAGGCGGCGGCGAAGAAGACCACGCCCGCCAAGAAGGCGAGCTCCGGGGGGCGGGGCGGCAGCGCCCGGTCCCGGCTGCCGAAGGGAGGCGGTGAGGGATGAGTGACACTCTCGGCTCGGCGAAGTCCGCCGCCAACGGAGCGACGAAGAACCCGCTCACAGACCTGGCTCACAGCGAGGCCGCCGACCGGCTGAAGGCCGAACTGCAGGAGTACCTCGCCGCTCAGGCCACACGCGTGCTGACCGGCGTGGGCCGCAAGCTCGGCGATACCACCGGCAAGCTGAACGACATCGCCGAGGGCAACAGCCCCGGCTTCGCCAAACTCGCCCTCGACGGCGGGCGCAAGCTGGCCGAGGGCAAGGGACCGCTGCGCTCCGCACTGGAGCTGGGCGGCTCGCACCTCAAGGACAAGGTCACGGGCGCCTTCAAGGGCCTGGTCGGCAAGGGCAAAGGCAAGGGCAAGGGACGGTCCGGCAACAAGCCCACCGTCATCATCGAGCACATCGATGTCGGCGTACCGCTGCGCACGGCATACGACCAGTGGACCCAGTACCAGGACTTCAGCACGTTCGCGAAGGGCGTCAAGTCCGCGAGCAAGTCCGACGACACCACCTCCGACTGGCAGTTGAAGGTCTGGTGGTCCAACCGCAGCTGGAAGGCGACCACGACCGAGCAGGTCCCCGACGACCGCATCGCCTGGACCTCCGAGGGCGCCAAGGGCACCACGAAGGGCGTCGTCTCCTTCCACCGGCTCGACGAGAACCTGACCCGCGTGCTGCTGGTCATCGAGTACTACCCCGCCGGCTTCTTCGAGAAGACCGGCAACATCTGGCGCGCCCAGGGCCGCCGCGCCCGGCTCGACCTGAAGAACTTCGTCCGCTTCATCACGATCAAGGGCGAGGCGGAGGACGGCTGGCGCGGGGAGATCCGTGACGGCGAGGTCGTCCGCAGCCACGAGGACGCCGTCGCCGAGGAGGAGTCGGAGTCCGAGGAGGAGAGCGCCGAGGGCGAGGAGCCCGAGGACGAGTACGACGAGGAGGAGACGGACGAGGAGGGCGAAGAGGAGCCCGAGGGCGAGTACGAGGACGACTCCGAGGCCGAGTACGACGAGGAGGCCGGGGAAGAGGAGCCCGAGGACGAGGAGGAGCCCGAGGCTGAGTACGAGGACGAGCCCGAGGACGAGGACGAGGACGAGGATGAGGAAGTCGAGGCGGGGAGCCGGCGATGACGACGCCCAGCAGGATGCCCGAACCCTACGGACAGGGGAGCGGCGCCAACCTCGCCGACATCCTTGAACGGGTACTGGACAAGGGCATCGTGATCGCGGGCGACATCCGGATCAATCTGCTCGACATCGAACTCCTCACCATCAAACTGCGGTTGATCGTCGCCTCGGTCGACAAGGCGAAGGAGATGGGCATCGACTGGTGGGAGACCGACCCGGCCCTGAGCTCGCGGGCCCGTCGTGACGAACTGACCCGTGAGAACACCGAGTTGCGCGAGAGGCTGGCCCGGTTGGAGGAACTGGAGTCCGGCCGGGCGGAGAAGAAGGAGGCACCGTGACCGGACTGCGGTACGTCTACGCCGTCTGCCGCCCCTTCGGTTCACCGCTCCAGTCCCAGCTGACGGGGGTGGCGGGTGACCCGCCCAGAACGCTGACCCACCACGGCCTGGTGGCCGTGGTGAGCCACGTACCGGAGCGGGACTTCGCGGAGGAACCGCTCCACGCCCATCTGGAGGACCTGGACTGGCTCACCGAGACCGCCCGGGCCCACCAGGGCGTCATCGACGCGCTCACCACCGTCACGACCCCGCTGCCGCTGCGGCTCGGCACCGTCTTCCACGACGACAGCGGCGTACGGACGATGATGGAGGCCCGCGAGGAGAGCTTCCGGCAGACCCTCGAGCGGCTGGAGGGCCGCGTCGAGTGGGGCGTCAAGGTGTATGCCGAGTCCGAACCGCAGGAGACCCCCCGGCCGGCGCAGAAGCCTGCGTCGGGCCGGGACTACCTGCGGCAACGGCGTATGCAGACCAGGTCGCACGAAGAAATGTGGCAGAAGGCCGAGGCTTTCTCCACCCGGCTGCACGAGGAGCTGTCCGCATTTGCGGAGGATTCCCGGCTGCATCCCCCGCAGAATCCCGCGCTTTCCAAGGCGACCGGGCGGAACGTCCTGAACGCCGCTTACCTCGTGCCGCGTGCGCATTCCGAGGAATTCGTGGAACTGGTGGACCGCACCAAGGGCGACTTGCCCGGAATGCGCGTGGAACTCACCGGCCCCTGGGCGGCCTATTCCTTCGCGGGGGAGGCCACATGAACGAGGGGGAGAGTCCGTGACCGTAGTGGAACGCCGTGAGGTCGCCCTCGTGGACCTGCTCGACCGGCTGCTCGCCGGCGGAGTGGTGATCACCGGGGACATCACCCTGCGCATCGCCGACGTCGACCTGGTCCGTATCGACCTCAACGCGCTCATCAGCTCGGTGAACGCCCAGGTGCCCTCACCGTTCGAGGAGTTGCTGTGACCGCCCCGGAGAACCCCCGGCCGCGCTCCAACCACATGGATCTGGAGCCCGACACGGTCGAGCGCGACCTGGTCAAACTCGTGCTGACGGTGGTGGAGTTGCTGCGCCAGCTCATGGAGCGCCAAGCGCTGCGCCGGTTCGACGTGGGCGACCTGAGCGAGGAGCAGGAGGAGCGGATCGGACTCACGCTCATGCTGCTCGACGAGCGGATGACGGAACTGCGCGAGCGCTACGGACTGCGGCCCGAGGACCTCAACCTGGACCTCGGGCCGCTGGGACCGCTGCTTCCGCGGGACTGACGCTCACGTGTCTCCCCGGGCCTTCGTCGGGGCCCGGGGAGACACGTGTTCCTTCACCACCTGTACCAACGGCCCCTGCCGCCGGCTGCGGACGTACCACGGACGAAGAATCCCAGCAGCCACAGGACGAGAACCGCGAGCGCGATCCACCAGAGAATCTTCACTGCAAATCCGGCGCCGAACAGAACCAGGGCCAGAAGCAGCACCAGCAGGATGGGAACCATAATTCGAACCTCCTGCTTTCCGGATGTCCCCGAAACGGTGTTTCAGGCTTCCTTACGGCAGAGAACCTCTCCGTGCAGCACGCTGAACCACCCGTCCTCCCGCGTGCCCCACTCCCGCCAGGCGTCGGCCACCGTCCGCAGTTCCCGGTCGCCGGCGTGCCCGCCCAGCCGGGCCCGGTCCGCGTACGCCGACGCCAGCGTGCGGTCCGCCCACAGCCCGTTCCACCAGGCCCGCTCCTCGGGTGTGGCGAAGGTCCAGGTCCCGGAGGTCGCCGTGATGTCCGTGAAGCCGGCCTGCTGAGCCCAGGCCTTCAGCCGGCGTCCGGCGTCCGGCTCGCCGCCGTTGGCCCGGGCGACCCGACGGTAGAGGTCCAGCCAGGAGTCCAGCCCCCGGGACTCCGGATACCAGGTCATGGCCGCGTAGTCCGCGTCACGTACGGCGACGATTCCGCCGGGCCTGACGACCCGCTTCATCTCGCGCAGTGCCTGCACCGGATCGCCCACGTGCTGGAGCACCTGGTGGGCGTGGACGACGCAGAAGGTGTCGTCCGGGTAGTCCAGGGCGTGGACGTCGGCGACCGCGAAGCCGACGTTGGCCAGTCCCCGCCCGGCGGCCGTGGCGCGCGCCTGCTCCAGGATCTCCGGCACGCGGTCGACGCCGGTCACGTGCCCGTCGGGCACGAGTGCCGCCAGGTCGGCGGTGATGGTGCCCGGCCCGCAGCCGATGTCGAGGATCTTCATGTGGGGCTTGAGCGAAGGCACCAGGTACGCGGCCGAGTTGGCGGCGGTCCGCCAGGTGTGCGAGCGGAGCACGGACTCGTGGTGCCCGTGGGTGTAGACGGCGGTCTCGCGGGGTTCCGGCATGGCGGATCCCACCCCTTCCGGTCGGGTCGGCAGGGAATCACCGTATGCCTGTTCACCACATACTGAGACCGATATCCCGAGATGTGGACTGGCAGTGTGTCAGTCAAGGGTGAGCGTGCCCAGCACGCGCCCCGGTGCCGAAACCCGTTTGCCCCGAGCCCCCTGGCGCCCACAGAATCGCGCCCATGGGACACCTCGAAGCCGCACACCTGGAGTACTACCTGCCCGACGGAAGGGCGCTGCTGGGTGATGTCTCGTTCCGGGTGGGGGAGGGGGCCGTCGTGGCCCTGGTGGGGCCCAACGGCGCCGGGAAGACCACCCTGCTCCGGATGCTCGCCGGCGAGCTCAAGCCGCACGGCGGGTCCGTCGTCGTCGGGGGCGGGCTCGGGGTCATGCGGCAGTTCGTGGGGTCCGTACGCGACGAGACGACCGTGCGGGACCTGCTCGTGTCCGTCGCCGCGCCCCGCATCCGCGAGGCCGCGCAGGCCGTCGACAAGGCCGAGCACGCCATCATGACCGTCGACGACGAGGCCGCCCAGCTTCAGTACGCGCAAGCCCTCGCCGACTGGGCCGAGGCCCGTGGCTACGAGGCGGAGACGCTGTGGGACATGTGCACCACGGCCGCGCTCGGGGTGCCGTACGGCAAGGCGCAGTTCCGGGAGGTCCGCACCCTCTCCGGCGGTGAGCAGAAGCGGCTCGTCCTGGAGGCGCTGCTGCGGGGCACGGACGAGGTGCTGCTCCTCGACGAGCCCGACAACTATCTCGACGTCCCCGGCAAGCGGTGGCTGGAGGAGCGGCTGAAGGAGACCCGCAAGACGGTCCTGTTCGTCTCCCACGACCGCGAACTCCTCGCCCGTGCCGCCGAGAAGATCGTCTCCCTGGAGCCCGGACCCGCCGGCGCCGACGCCTGGGTGCACGGCGGCGGCTTCGCCACCTTCCACGAGGCCCGGCGTGAGCGCTTCGCCCGCTTCGAGGAACTGCGCAGGCGCTGGGACGAGAAACACGCGCAGCTGAAGAAGCTCGTGCTGACCCTGCGTCAGGCCGCCGCCGTCAGCCATGAGATGGCCTCCCGCTACGCGGCCGCGCAGACCCGGCTGCGCAAGTTCGAGGAGGCCGGGCCGCCCCCGGAGCCGCCGCGCGAGCAGGACATCACGATGCGCATCAAGGGCGGCCGCACCGGCGTCCGGGCCGTCACCTGCGCGAACCTGGAGCTCACCGGCCTGATGACCCCCTTCGACCTGGAGGTCTTCTACGGCGAACGCGTCGCCGTCCTCGGCTCCAACGGCTCCGGCAAGTCGCACTTCCTGCGCCTGCTCGCCGGCGACGACGTGGCGCACACGGGGGAGTGGAAACTGGGCGCGCGGGTCGTGCCCGGCCACTTCGCGCAGACACACGCCCACCCGGAACTGGAGGGCCGCACCCTCCTCGACATCCTGTGGAAGGAACACGCACAGGACCGCGGCGCCGCGATGTCCCGCCTGCGCCGCTACGAGCTCACCCAGCAGGCGGAACAGACGTTCGAGCGCCTCTCCGGCGGCCAGCAGGCCCGCTTCCAGATCCTCCTGCTGGAGCTCCAGGGCGTGACCGCGTTGCTGCTGGACGAGCCGACCGACAACCTGGACCTGGAGTCCGCCGAGGCCCTGCAGGAGGGCCTGGAGGCCTTCGACGGCACGGTCCTCGCGGTCACCCACGACCGCTGGTTCGCCCGCTCCTTCGACCGCTTCCTCGTCTTCGGCAGCGACGGCCGGGTCCGGGAGACCCCGGACCCGGTCTGGGACGAACGCAGGGTGGAACGGGCCCGCTAGGGCCCGCTCCCGGTCACTTCCAGCGCAGCAGCGCTCCGAGGCCGCCCACGGGGACCTCGCGTTCGGAGACCGACAGCGCCGGCGCGTCCGTGGCCACCGCGGAGCGGATCAGCGCGTCGTCGGCCCGGGCCGGCCACGAGTGCTGCTCGCCCAGGACCTTCAGGTCCGTACGACGCACCGCCAGCTGGTCGGGGTCCTCCCCGATCCACACCTCACGGTGTGCGTCGGGTCCGTCCACCCTGATCAGCAGCTCGTCGATGCGGTGCTCGCGCGCCGCGTCGACCAGGGCGGGCACGCCCTCGACGGCCCCGGCCCGGCCCTCGTCGTCCGGCGTGCGGGCGGCACGGAAGCGTTCCAGTTCCGCCTCCGCCTGCCGCCCCATGTGCTCGGCCCTGGCCCGCTCCACGTCCTCGTCGAGCAGCCGGCTGCCGGTGCCGTGCGGCGCCTCCACCACCAGGCCGTGCAGCCGCTTGGGCAGGTGCTCGTGCACGGACCGCCGCTCCCGGTCGTCGCCGACGAGGATCAGCAGGTCGGCCTTGGTCTCCTCCTGGCACACGGCGAGCGCGTCGGCGATCTCCGCGGCGTTGTGCTCCCAGGTGTTCTCCACCCGCAGCTGGAAATGCCGCTCGGACCAGTCCACGGAGCTCGTCCGGTGCACCGGCCACTGCCGCCCGGTGACGCTCCCGGCGTCCTCCCGGCCCAGCGAGCTGCGCAGCTCGAAGTCCGCGCCCTTGCGGTCGACGTACGCCACCACGCACACCGGGTCCTCCCCGGCCAGCTCCAGCAGCGGCGCGACCCGCGGCAGCGGCGCCCATTCGGCCCAGTCACCGCCCTGCGGGGGACGGACCAGCGGCGGGTCCAGGACGACCTCGCCGGCCCGCGCGAACAGGGCCCGGCCGTGCGGTTCGGAGGAGTGCCTCAGATCCTCGATCGCGCTCCGCACGGCCTGGCACGTCGCCTCGTCCGCCCCCTGCTCGGCCAGCGACCTGGCCATCGCCTGGGCCGTCAGCTCCCGCTCGTGCGGAGTGCCCTCCGTGTGCCGTGAGGTGCCGACGTACACGGAGGCCCAAGGCCCGGGGTGTTCGTACAGTGGGTGCAGAAAGGCGAGATCCATGGTTCCTCCCGGATGCCGCTCGGGGGTAGTGCTCAGTTGCTCCGAGGGCGGGTACCCGGGCCGCATGAACGAACACGACGAACGGGGCGACACAATGACCGGAGTGGACCCTGACCGGCTGGACGACCAGCAGCTCATGAAAGAGCTGGAGACCATCCACCGCACGCGCCACGACACACTGCTCTACGGCTCGAACGACGCGCTGCGCGCCCACAACGAGCGCATGGCGCAGCTCGAGGGCGAGTACCTGCGCCGCAACCCCCGCCGCCCGGTCGCCGCGGGCCGCACACGCGAAGGGGCCCGGGAGCGGGGGAGCGGGGAGTCGGCGACCCCCACCACCCCCGGCACCTGAGCCCCTCGAAGGGAACACCGGCTCTCCCACGCCCCGAAGACGTGACCGGAGCCCTGCCGGGATCCGGTCAGGCGTTCTCCTGCGCGAACACCTCCAGGAAGGTCTCGCAGAACGCCTTCAGATCGTCCGGCTTACGGCTGGTGACCAGCTTGTTCGCCCCGTGGTCACAGACCTGCACCTGCTGGTCGACCCAGGTGCCGCCCGCGTTGCGGATGTCCGTCCGCAGGCTCGGCCACGAGGTGAGGACCCGGCCGCGCACGACGTCCGCCTCGACCAGCGTCCACGGCGCGTGGCAGATCGCCGCCACGGGCCGGCCGTGCTCGAAGAAGTCCCGGACGAAGGCGACGGCCTTGTCGTCCATCCGCAGGAAGTCCGGGTTGGCGACGCCGCCCGGCAGCACGAGCGCACCGAACGAGTCCGGTGCGGTGTCGCCCACGACCTCGTCCACCGGGAAGGTGTCCGCCTTGTCGAGGTGGTTGAAGGCCTGGATCTCGCCCTGCTGCGTCGACACCAGCACGGGTTCGTGACCGGCGTCCTTCGCCGCCTGCCACGGATCGGTCAGCTCGATCTGCTCGACGCCCTCGGGTGCGACCAGAAACGCGATGCGCATGATGCTCAACGTCCTTTCCCGGAGCGAGCGGCGCTCCCGTGCGCCGCGTCGCCCCACGCGTCGTTCTCGTAGTCCTCGTGCTGTGCGTGGTTCTCGTGGTCTTCGTTGTTGCCGTGGGTGGCGTTGTTCCCGCGGGTCCCGTGGTCGCCGCGGTGCTCGTTCCGCGCGTTCTTCCTGCGCCTGCGGCCCGCGCGCACGCAGCGCAGCAGTTCCTCGCCGTACGGCAGCAGCACGCACGTGCCGATGGCGGCCGCGATGCCCGCCAGGTAGCCGCGCGACAGCGGCCGCCTGCGGGGCACCAGCCGCCACGCGTCGGGATTGCCCCTGCCGCCGCGCAGCAGTGACTTGACCTGATCGGCGTGCAGGCACATCAGGGCGGCCAGTGCCCCGAACGGCAGGGACTCCAGAAAGCTGTGGATGTGCTGCTCGACCGGCTTGACCTCGCGCTCGCTTTCGACGGCCGTACGGACGTCCCACAGGGCCGTCGCCTCATGCACCGCGGCCCCGCCCAGCTGCACGCTCAGCAGCAGCGGATTGACCTCGTAGCGCAGCGTCAGCGCGATCGGGACGCCCACCTCGGCCATCATCAGCGAGTGGATCAGGGACTCCTTGGTGCCCGCGGTGTCCTCGATGCGGGTCCGCCGGTGCATCACCCAGTCGGCCACACCCGGCACGAACCAGCCGGGCAGCAGTCCGTAGAGCAGATAACGGGTCGTGGCGTCACCGACGTCGACGGTGATGCCGGAGGCGCTGATCTGCCGGGCCCGGTCCGTGCTCATGCGTCACCCCGGCTGTCGGGCTCGGCCCTGCTGATGTCCGCGAGCGCCGACGCGGGATCCTCGACCTCGGCCACGTCACCCAAGCTGACCATCCCGACGGGCAGCCCGTTCTCCACCACCGGCAGCCGGCGTACCGCGTGCTCGCGCATCAGCGTCACCGCGGTCGCCACCCGGTCGTCGGGCGTCACCGTCACCGGATCACTCGTGCACACGGCCCGGACGCTGACCGTCATCGGGTCTGCGCCGTCCGCGACGGCCCGTACGGTGATGTCACGGTCGGTGAGCACACCCATCACGTCCTGGCCCTCGGCCACCACCACGTCGCCGATGTTCTGCGAGCGCATCAGCTGCGCCGCCTCGACGAGTGAGGCATCCGGGCGCACGGCCACCACACCCGCCGTCATCACGTCCTTGACGTATGCGGCCATCACTCGGCCCTCCCCTCCGTTTCCAGGCCGGCGGGGGCGCCGCGGCATTGCGCGGCGCCCCCACCGCGGTCCCTACGCGTACTCCTCCGGCCCGGTCTCACGAGCCCGGATCAGGGCCTGGGCCAGCTCCTGGACATTGCTGTAGCGCTCCTGGCGGGGCAGGCCCTCCAGTGCCTCGACGAGGACGTCGGGCGCCTGGTGCCCGCGCAGCTCGCGGGTCAGTTCCCGAGGACTCGCCGGGAACGCCTTGCGGCCCAGGATCCGGGCCAGTTCCAGCCGGACCGACTCCAGTGACGTCGGCGCACGGCTCGGCGTCACCGGCCCGTGGGCGACCGCGGGGTCGTCCTCGGCGGCCGGCTCCGGGTCGTGCCACTCCTCACTGCGGGTGGGGTGCCCGGACCTGAGCAGCCCCTGCAGTTCGTGCTTCATCTCGTCGTCCCGGTGGACGCTCAGCCGGTCGCTTCCTCGCTGCATGTCTCCCTCCAGACGTTCGGGGGCCCGCACCGCGTACCCGAACACCGCGGGGCGACACGGGCTGCGTCAGCCCGATCGCCGCCGCCCTATCGGTTTGCGCCATGCCCTGCGGGAGACCCGGATCACACCCCCCACACCTCCCTGGGGAAGGACACGTCATGGCGTTGCTCGCTGTGCTCATACCGCTGCTCATGCTCGGAGTGGTGCTGGTGCTGGGCCGCTACGAGGAGCTGCTGCTGCCACAGAAGGACCCCGGCCGGAGTCAGCCGGCCGCCGTTCCGTCCGCGGGCACGGTGGTCGCCTCCTCGCCCGCTCCGGCAGGAACTCCCGCCCCTTCGCCCTGAGACCTTCCGCACATGCGGCCCGGCAGGCCGATCGAGCCGCTGCCGTACGGCAGTTCGTCGCGCAGGACGGAGTCCTCTCCCGGTTTGCGGGTGGGGGCCGGGGGCAGGCGCCCCTCAGTGCTTCGGACAGGAGGCACGCCCGTGGAAGCGGCGTCGCGCGCCGCCACCGAGCCCCCCTGTCCCACAGCGGATGCTCTTCCACGGTGACCGTCCAGCCCCGAGCACTCCCAAGGGAATTGCGACGTATCATGCCGACCCGAAGCAGCGCCAAGCAGCACCCCCACGACGACGCCCCCGACACCGCCGAGGCCTTCCGCAGGCTCGCCTCCATGCCCGTCAGCCCGGAGCGTGACGCGCTCCGCGACGAGATCGTCGAGGCCTGGTTGCCCATGGCGGACCGCCTCGCCGGGCGCTTCCGCAGCCGCGGCGAGAGCTTCGAGGACCTGCGCCAGGTCGCCGCCCTCGGCCTCGTCAAGGCCGTCAGCCGGTACGACCCCGAACGCGGCAACGCCTTCGAGAGCTACGCCGTGCCGACCATCACCGGCGAGATCAAGCGGCACTTCCGGGACCACATGTGGACCCTGCACGTACCCCGCCGCGTCCAGGACCTGCGCAACCGCGTCCGCGTCGCCGGCCAGGAGCTGTCCCAGACCGTCTCCGGCCGGCAGCCCACCGTGGCCGAACTCGCCGAGCACACGAAGATGAGCGAGGAGGACGTCCGGGCCGGCCTGGAGGCGCTGGAGAGCTTCACCGCGCTGTCCCTGGACGCGGAGCTGCCCGGCAGCGATGACGGGTACTCCCTGAGCGACGCGCTCGGATCCACCGACCCGGCCCTGGACACGGTCGTCGACCGCGAGTCCGTGAAGGCCCGGCTGGCCGCCCTGCCCGAGCGGGAACGGGCCATTCTCTACATGCGGTTCTTCGGGGACATGACGCAGAGCCGGATCGCCGAGGAGCTGGGGATCTCGCAGATGCACGTCTCCCGGCTGATCAGCCGGTGCTGCGGGCGGGTGCGGGAGCAGGTGATGCGGGACGTCGCCTAGGTGTGCTGTTCGGACAGGTTGGTGACGCGGTCGTGCGGGTGCGGGCCTGATGCGGCTTGTCGCGCCGTTCCCCGCGTCCCCGGGCGCTCGGTCCCCGCGCCCCCGGCGCGCTCCGATTCACTCGGTTGAGTGGCACTGTCCCGCCAATGGGGCCGCGCCGCGCGCGGCGCCATGGCGGCCTGGCTGTCATGGCAGAGGGGTATGACCACCGAAGGAGTCCCCTCGATGCGCCGCAGCCTGTACGCCCTGTCCGTCACCGTCCTGGCCGGCTCGGCCCTGGTGGGTTTCGCGCCGGCCGAGTTCTCCGAACCGGCCGCCGAGGTCAGTCCCGCCACCGTCCGGCCCGGAGACACGCTCACCGTCTCGGTCAGCTGCGACCCCACCGGGGGGCCGCCGCCCGACAGCATCGACGCCACCTCGCAGGCCTTCGACGAGGGCACGGTGCCCCTGCAACGGGTCACCGGCAACGACGACGAGATCTCCGGCCCGGCCTACCGGGGCACGGCCCTCATCGCCCCCGCGGAGAACTTCGAGGGTGACCCGGACGCCACGGGGGAGGACTCGGCGTGGACCGTCGACGGCACCTGCCCGGCAGCCCCCGGTGGCGAGGGCAAGCCGTGGAGCGCGACGTTCACCGTGACCCACGGCTCCGGTCCCGGCAAGCCGTCGCACAAGCCCACGCACCCAACCAGCCACAAACCCTGTCCCGAACCCTCGCACCACCGCGAGACGTGGCACACCGAGTGCGGCGAGGCGCCGGTGCAACGCGGAGTGCGGGCCGGTGACGGCGGTGCCTTCACCGACTCCGTACCGGCGCTGGCCGCGGGCGGCGTGATGATCGCGGGCGCGTTCGGAGCCGCCGTGCACCGGCTGCGCAACCGGCGGAGCGACCCCCACCGCTGACCCGCCGGGCCCGGTCCACCGCCCCGGAGGGCCACGGCTTCCCCGGCAGGGCCCGCTCATGCTGTGACCGTCACAACCCGCCGGGCGCCCATGGGGCGGCGGCGCCCTGGGTACTCGGTGGCCGAGGGCACGCGCCGCACCGAACGGACCACGGAGCACGGACGGCGCACGCGCCGGGGCGGCACGACACGGCGGCACCAGCCACTGGCACTGCGGAGGTACGGATGCGGCGGACGGCCCCGGAAGGTCACGGCCCCGTCCGGTTCGGGCCGCCGCTCCCCGACGACGGGCTGCCCGTCCTGCCGGAACTGTCCGCGGTGCTGGCCGCCGCGGCGTCCCGTGGCGGCCACGAGCCGGTCGGCGGCGGCCGGGCACTGCGCGAGGCCGCCTGCGGCTACTGGGACCGGCGCGGACTGCACTGCGCCCCGGACCGGGTGGCCGCCGCCCACGGCTCGCCCGCACTGCTGCTGGCCCTCACCGCGGCCCTCGACGGGGACGTCCTCGTACCGAGACCCTGCGCCGCCTGGTGGGCGCCGTACGCACGGCTGCTGGGCCGCCCCGCCTTCCACGTGCCGACCCCGCCGGAGAGCGGCGGTGTGCCCGACCCCTACGCCCTGCTGGAGACCGTGCGCCGGGTGCGCGACGAGGGCGGCGACCCGCGGCTGCTCGTGCTGTCCGTCGCCGACGATCCCACCGCGACCGTCGCCCCTCCGGAACTGCTCCACGAGACCGTCGAGGCCGCCCAGGGGGCCGGCCTGCACCTGGTCAGCGACGAGACCTGGCGCGACACCCTGCACGACCCGCGCGAGACGGTGCTGCTCAGCCCCGCCGAGATGGTGCCCGACCGGGTCACCGTCGTCACCGACCTGGCCGGGGCCCTGCTTCCGCCCGGCTGGCCGGCCGCCGTGGCCCGCTTCCCCGCCGGGGAGGACGGCGGCGGTCTGCACGCGCGCGTCCTCGACATCCTCACCGCCCTCGACGCCCGGGTCGCCGCGCCCGTCGCCGCGGCTGCCGGGTACGCCCTGGGGGAGCCAGAGCCCGTCACCGCGCGCGTGGCGGCCGGCATGCGCCTGCACGCGCTCCTGGCCGCCGAGGCGCACTCCGCCGTCGTCGCCGCGGGCGCCCTCGCCCGGCCCCCGCGGTCCGGCCGCCACCTGTACGTGGACCTGGCCCCGCTGCGCCCCGCGCTGACCTCGCACGGAGTGAGTGACGCTCAGGAACTGGAGGACTTCCTCACCGCACGCCTCGGCATGCCCGCCCCGGGGGGCCACCGCTTCGGCGACGACCTCGAAGCCCCGCGCGTGCGGCTCTCCACCGGCGCGCTGGTGGCCGGCTCCGACACCGAACGCGCGGAATGCCTCACCTCGCCCACACCGTTGGAACTGCCGCACGTGCACGACGCGTTGATGCGACTGAAGTCGGTCTTCGACGATCTCCGCGACGACGCCCAGCGATGGGAGCCTCCTCGATGACGCAGCAGTCCGAGTCGACCACCAGCGCGACCGCCCGGGCCGCCGGCGAGCCCGCGCTCCCGTCGCCCGTCGCACCCCCGTACCCGCCCCTGGCCGAACCCCGCCCCCTCGCCGAGCGCCGGGTATGGCCGCGCACCTTCCACGACCGGCTGACCGCACCGCTTCCCGGCCTGAAGGCCATGGCCCGCTTCGCCCGCGAAGGCGCGGTCAGACCCGGCCCGCAGGGCCTCGCCGACATCCCCCGGCTGCCCTACGCCCCGGCCCCGTTGCCCCGCGTCGACGCCCGCACCGTCGCTGTCACCTGGGCGGGGCACGCCAGTTGGGTGCTCCGGATCGGCGGACTGACGGTCCTCACCGACCCGGTGTGGTCCCGCCGCATCCTCGGCACCCCCGCCCGCATCACCCCCGTGGGCGTCCCCTGGGAAGACCTGCCGCGCGTCGACGCCGTCGTCATCAGCCACAACCACTACGACCACCTGGACGCCCCCACGCTGCGCCGGCTCCCGCGCGACACCCCGGTGTTCGTCCCGGCCGGACTCGCCCGCTGGTTCCACCGCCGCCGGTTCACGCGCGTGACGGAGCTCGACTGGTGGGAGGCGGCCGAACTGGACGGCGTGCGCTTCGACTTCGTCCCCTCCCACCACTGGTCCAAGCGCACCCTCACCGACACCTGCCACAGCCTGTGGGGCGGCTGGGTCCTCACCGACCGGGACGGCCGGCGCGTCTACTTCGCGGGGGACACGGGCTACGGCCACTGGTTCTCCCGCATCGGCCGCCGCTACCCCGGCATCGACCTGGCCCTGCTGCCCATCGGCGCCTACGACCCCCGCTGGTGGCTCCATGACGTGCACTGCGACCCGGAGGAAGCGGTCCGCGCGGCCCAGGACCTGGGCGCGACCAGGATGGCGCCCATGCACTGGGCCACGTTCGTCCTGTCGGCCGAGCCGGTCCTGGAGCCGCTCACGCGCGTACGCGCGGCCTGGGAGAAGTCGGGCCTGCCCCGGGAGAACCTGTGGGACATGCCGGTCGGCGCGTCAAAGGTGCTGTAGATGTGCTAGGGGCGCGGGGAACTGCGCGAAGAACCACCACGCACCCGCGCCCCGGGAGACGACCGCGACCCCCACGGCGCTACCGCACCCGCCGCACCACCGCCGGCACCGCGCTGATCAGCACGGTCAGCACGATCGCCGCCAGCACGCCCTGCCAGGGCTCGGCGAACAGCGCCCCCCCGAGGATGCCGATCACCTGGTACGTCGCGGCCCAGGCCAGACACGCCGGCAGGTTGCCCCGGGAGAACCTCCGCAGCGGCCACTCCGCCAGCAGACAGGCCAGCATCACCGGTATGCGCCCCGCCGGCACCAGCCGGGACAGCACCAGCACTGCCACCCCGTGCGCGGCGAGTTTCTCCTGCGCCTGCTCCAGCCGGTCCTCCGGCGCACGCGACCGGATCGCCTCCAGCCACCTCGACCCGTTCTTCGACCTCAGTCCGCGCCGCCCAAGCCAGTACAGCGCCGCATCGCCCAGGAACGCCGCCAGTGACGCCGTCACGAACACCATCGCCAGCGAGAACGGCGCCGTCCGGTGCACGGCGACCACCGCCGCCGAACTCACCAGCGCGCCGGTCGGAATCACCGGCACCAGCGCCCCGGCCAGCACCAGCGCGAAGAGCGTCGGATAGCCGATCGCCTGCTGTGTGGACTCCGGGACCAGGGCCGCCGGTGTGACGGCCGACGCCGCGAGCGCCACAGGCGCGGACCAGCTCACCGCGCGGCCTCGAGGCGCACGCTCTCCCCGTGCCCGAGCCGGTGCACCGACACCGCCGGCGCGTGCCGGGCCGCCAGCCGGACGAACTCGTCCCCCGGCGCGTGGAACTCGTGGGGGCGCACGGCGTCCATGCCGATCGGCCAGTAGGTGCCGTAGTGCACCGGCACCGCACTGCGCGGCGCCAGCCGTGCCAGCGCCTGTGCCGCCCGGCCCGCGTCCAGGTGCCCCTCGCCCAGGTACGGCCCCCAGCCGCCCACCGGCAGCAACGCCACCTCGATCGGACCGACCTCCTCGGCCATGTCGTCGAACAGGCCCGTGTCCCCGGCGAAGTACGTCCGGGCCTCGCCGGATATGACATAGCCGAGCGCGGGGGAGCGGTGCGGTCCGAACGGCAGCCGCCGCCCGTCGTGCCGCGCGGGCACGGCCCGTACGACGACGTCGCCGACCGGGAGCTCGTCCCCGGGAGCCACCTCGCTCACCCGCAGGTGCGTGAGCCGGCGCAGACCCGGCACCGCCCGGCGCGCGCCCCGGGGCACGAGCAGGCGCGTGCCCTCGTCGAGGCGCATCAGCGACGGCACGTGCAGGTGGTCGGCGTGCAGATGCGACACCAGCGCCACATTCGCGCGCGGGGCGCCCGGAGGCGGCAGGACCCCGCGCCGGCGGCGCAGGTGTGCGAGCCGGCGCGCGAACAGGGGATCCGTGAGCACGCGTACGTTCGAGTCCTCCACGGTGCAAGTGGCGTGACCCCACCAGGTGATCTCCACCGGCACTTCTTTGCCTCCTTCGCGCGACTCCCCCGAAGCCTACGTGCAGGAGTAGGGTCGGCGGCGAAACCGGAGGTGAGGGGGGACGCCATGGTGCTGGTGCGGGTCACGGCGATCGCGAGTCTGACGCCGCTGGAGGAGCTGGACGACGATCCGTTCCTCGTCGACTCCCGCAGTCAGCACGCGATGTGCGCCCGCTGGGCCGCCGAGCGGGGCTACGTGGTCAGCCGGGAGTTACTGGTCCGGGGGCTGCGCCCCGACCACGGCGCCCTGTGGGACGGGGTCCGGCCCGGCCTCGACCTGTTCGTCGCGCCCAGCCGGCGGGTCCTGGAGAGCGCGCTCGCCTCCGTCGAGGAGTTCACCGCCGAATGCGCCCGGCGCGGTGTACGCGTGGAGACGGTGGGGCATGCGGAGCCTGCGTACGACGCGGCGATGAAGGCGTGCGTGCACCGGCGGCTGTCGATGCCCACGGCCGGCTACGACGGGCGCTGACGCCGTCCCCTCACCGGTGTGCGGCCTGGGGACGAAACGGCGCGACCGGGCGTTGAGACACTGTGGGGGAGGACCCGCGGCTTCCGCGGGCCAGGGACGTGAGGTGGCGGGGCGTGCGGGGCGTGCGGTGGCGGCGGGTCGCCAGTCAGGTGGGGCGGAGCGTCGCCGTGTGGGCGGTCTCCACCGTCACCATGCTCGTGCTCGCCGGAATCCTCCCGGACTTCCGGCTCCGCTCGGAGAACGGCGACAGCGCGACGGACATAGCCGTCACGGCGGCCTTCGGGGCAGGCGCCTTCGGTCTGCTGTCGGCCCTGGTGTGGCCGCTGCTCGTGCGGCTGCTGCTCCTCGTACCCGCGCTGGTGCTGGGGCTGCTGGTGTTCTTCCTCAACGGCGCCCTGCTGCTGCTCGCCCTGCACCTCAACCCCGCCGAGCGCGGCGCCGCCGCGCCCGAGACCGCCGTCGTGGTCGCCGCCGTGATGTCCGCCGTGGCGTCCGCGACCGGCGCCGCCCTGGCCGTGCGCGACGACGACGCCTACCGCCGCAGGCTGTACCGCCTCTCCGACCGCCGCCGCCGCTCCGCACCGCCCTCACCCGCCGGCCCCGGCACGGTCTTCGTGCAGCTCGACGGCGTCGGCCACGACACCCTGCTCGACGCGGTCGGCAAGGGCCTGATGCCCACCGTCGCCCGCTGGCTCGACATCGGTGACGGCGGCCGCCCCACCCATCGGCTCACCCCTTGGCGCACCGACTGGTCCAGCCAGACCGGCGCCAGCCAGCTCGGCATCCTGCACGGCAGCAACCACGACATTCCCGCGTTCCGCTGGTACGAGAAGGACACCCGCGAGGTGGTCGTCTGCAACCGCCCGACCAGCGCCGCCGAACTGCAGCGCCGGGCAGTCGAGCACGCGGGACACAACGGGCTGCTCGCCGTCGACGGGGCCAGCCGCGGCAATCTGTTCAGCGGCGGTGCCGAGCAGCAGGCCCTCGTGCTGTCCATCGCGGCCCGCAGACGCAGCCGCGAGAACCGCTCCCGCGCCGGCTACTTCGCCTATTTCTCCGACCCGGCCAACGCCGTGCGCACAGCGCTCTCCTTCATCGCCGAGGTCGGCCGCGAGATCGGCCAGTCCACCCGGGCGCGCCTGCGCAGACAGCGCCCGCGCGTCTCCCGCGGCGGCCTCTACCCCCTTGTCCGGGCCTTCGCGACGGTCGTCGAGCGGGACGTCGTCGTCGCCGCCGTCACGGGCGACATGCTCGTCGGCCGTACGGCCGTCTTCGCCGACCTGGTGGCCTACGACGAGGTCGCCCACCACTCCGGCCCGGCGAGCCGCGACGCGCAGAAGGTCCTCGAACGCCTCGACCGCTCGCTCGCCCTGATCGAGAACGTCGCCGAGCACGCCCCGCGCCCGTACCGGATCGTCGTGCTGTCCGACCACGGCCAGAGCCCCGGCGAGACCTTCCGCTCCCGCTACGGCCTCACGCTCGGCAACCTGGTGCGGGCCGGCTGCGGCATGCCCGTGCCACGCAAGGCGGAGCGCACCCGCAGCGGCGCCGAGGCCCGCGCCGCCGTGCGCGCAGCGCTGCGCTTCCCCGTCGCGGAGGCCGGCGAGCAGCACCGCCCGGCGCGCGGCTCCGAGCCGATCGTGCTGGCCTCCGGAAACCTCGGCCTGGTCTCCTTCCCGGACGTCCAGCACCGGATGAGCAAGGAGGAGATCGACGCCCGTCACCCCGCGCTGCTGCCGACCCTCGCCAACCACCCCGGGGTCGGCTTCCTGCTGGTCCGCAGCGACACGCACGGCGGTGTCGTCCTCGGCGCGTACGGCGCCGAGATCCCGCTGGCCGACCTCGACGACAACCCGGGCCCGCTCGCCCCCTTCGGCCCGGGCGCCGCCGACGCCATACGCCGGACGCACTCCTTCCCGCACACCGCCGACATCATGGTCAACTCCTTCCACGACCCGGCCGACGGCGAAGTCCTCGCCTTCGAAGAGCAGATCGGCTCCCACGGCGGCCTCGGCGGGGCTCAGGGCAGACCCTTCCTGCTGTCCCCGCTCGGCGTCTCCGCACCGGTCGGCGACGGCGAAGAACTCGTCGGCGCCGAGCACGTGCACCGGGTCCTGCGGCGCTGGCTGCGCGAGGCGAACGGACCGCAGGTCCCGCTGACGGCCACCGAGGAGGAGCACGCCGCCTGACCACCGGCAGCGCCCCGGCCACCGGGCCGTACGCCCAGCGCCCGGCAGCGCCTCGGCCACCGGGCCGTACGCCCAGCGCCCGGCAGCGCCTCGGCCACCGGGCCGTACGCCCAGCGCCCGGCAGCGCCCCGCCCGCCGGGCCGTACGCACACCGCCCCAGAGGACCGGTCTTCCGCGTGAGTTGAGCCGTAGTGTGATCGGATGGGGGACACGGGGCCCGGAGACGGGCCCGCACGCGAGTCCGCACGCGAAAGGAAGAACTCGTGGCTACCACGCGCTCCGCACACACGGTCTGGGAAGGCAACCTGCTCGAGGGCAACGGCGTCGTCACCTTCGACTCCTCCGGTGCCATCGGCGAGCAGCCGGTCACGTGGGCCTCGCGCGCCCAGGAGGCGAACGGCAAGACCAGCCCCGAGGAGCTGATCGCGGCCGCCCACTCCAGCTGCTTCTCCATGGCCTTCTCCAACATCCTCAACAAGGCCGGGACGCCGCCCACCAAGCTCATCACCTCGGCCGACGTCTCCTTCCAGCCCGGTGAGGGCATCACCGGCATCCACCTCACCGTCGAGGGCACCGTCCCCGGCATCGACGAGGCGGCCTTCCAGGCCGCCGCCGACGAGGCCAAGGTCGGCTGCCCGGTCAGCCAGGCCCTCAAGGCCACGCCCATCACGCTGACCGCCAAGCTCGCCTGACCTGCCGCACCACCCGTCGCGCGGGCCGGCCCACCGGGGCCGGCCCGCGCGGCCTCGTCGGTTCACCACCCCCGGCCGGGGTATGAACCAGACGCTTTGCACGCCGGGCCGGAAGGAACGCGATGCTGCCGGGAACGTCCACGAACGCGACGGTGCTCGACTCCGCCACCCGGGACCGGACCCGCGTCCTGCTGCTGTTCAGCCTCTCCGGACGGCTCCGCCCCCGGACCACCGCCCTCGGCGCCCTCGTCGACCGCTACGACTACGGCCGTTTCGCCTCCCACCTCATGACCAGCCAGGATGTGCTGCCCGTCCCGGTCCTGGACGAACAGGTCGCGCCCCGGCGGCTGCGGCTGCCGCACGGCGACCAGAGCCTTGGCCTCGCGTCCTTGCGGATCCTCGTCGTCACCACCCCGCGCGGCGACGCCACCCTCGTCGTGGACTGCGCCTTCGCGGGCGAGACCACCGCAGGCGACCTCGCCGTCTGGCTGGCCGCCACCTGCTTCGACCGGCAGCGGATCGAACTCGACGACCGTCCGCTCCTGCAGAGCCTGGCCCCGCAGCTCGGCAGGCCGCTCGCCCTCGGCCAGAACGTGCACCAACTCGTCTTCCCCGGCGGCCGGTTACAGCGGGAACTGCTCAACGCCGACGAGGCCCGCAGGGCGATCCTGCTGAACGAGATCGTCTACCGCGGCCGCATGACGTGGAACCCCGCCGCCCCCTACGACGCGAGCCTCGCGACCCATCTCAGGAACCACGGCCTCACCCTGTCCGCCCTCGGCCGGGGCGTCTCCGTCCAGGCCGGCTGGGCCCCGCACGTGGAGAACGGCCTGGTCCTCGTCGCCGTCGGCATGATCTCCGCCCTGGCGGTGCTCCAGCGCACCCGTCTCGCGGCCTTCGCCATGATGAAGGCCAACGAGCAGGTCCTGACCGACTCGCCCACCGAGATCCGCTCCCTGATCTCCCGGCTGTCCGCCGGTGTCAACGAACTCCAGCTGGACCTGGCCTTCGGAGTGGAGGCCTACGTCGACAGCCTGCTGATCCCCGAGATGGTCACCGAGGCCTTCCAGTCCTCCCTGGGCGGTGCCCTCGGCATCCGCGACAGCCTGGACAACTCGGCCCGCATGGTCGAGCGGCTCACCTCGGTGATCGGTGCCCGCTCCGCCGCCCTGGACGCCGAACTGGCCGAGCGCGACGACCGCCGCGACCGCACCGTCTCCGGCCTCGTCGCCGCCGCCACCCTGATCGCCCTGCCGCCGACCCTGTTGCTGGCCTTCTTCGGCGTGAACGGCACGAACGTCGACGAGCACCGCTCGATCCTCGACCTGCGCGCCTACGGCACGGCCTACGCCCTGGCCTGGCTTCCCTTCGTCGTCCTCGTCGTGATCGGATACGTCCTGCTCAGACGGGTCCGCACCCGCTCCGGCTCCCTGCTGCCCGCACCCGCCGACGACTTCGCGCCCGTACCACCGCCCCGCTCGCCCTCCGGGAACCCACGACCATGACGCCCCGTCCCGCCGTCTCCGCCCACCGGGGCGGCTCCGAACGAGCCGGACCCGCCACCTGGGAGGCGTACGAGGACGCGATCGAGTCCGGCGCGGAGTACGCCGAGTTCGACATCCGCCGCACCGGGGACGGCGTCCTCGTCGTCTACCACGACCCCCGGGTCGGGCCCGCCGGACCGCCACTGGCGCGGCTCACACACGCCGAGCTGTGCGACCGGGCCGGATACGCCGTGCCCGTGGTCGACGACGTCATGGCACTGATCGCCGGGAAACTCGTGGCCCACCTCGACCTCAAGGAGACCGGCTACGAGCGGGAGGTGATCGACCGGGCCGTCGCCCTGCTGGGCGCGGACGGTCTGGTCGTGACGACGCTGGAGGACTGCTCCGTCGCGGCCGTCACCCGGGGCTTCCCCGAGGTGCGCACCGCCCTCTCCCTCGGACGCGACCGCAGGGAGCTCGCCCTGACCCGGCTGCCGGGGACCCGGCTGAGCGAGCTGTTCCCGGCCCGCCGCATCCGGGCCTGCGGGGCGCACGGCGTCGCCGTGCACCAGCGGCTGGCCAGGACCAATGTGCTGCGCGAGGCGGCCCGGCACGGCCTGTTCACCATGGTCTGGACCGTCAACGACGACACCCTCATGCGGTCCTTCCTCACCCACCCGCGCGTCGACGTGCTCGTCACCGACCGGCCCCGGCGCGCCGTCGCGCTGCGTGGACCGATCACCCCCTCGCGGCATTGACAACGGCGCACTCAAGTTTTGTGCTGGAGTGTGGGACGGGTCGTCGCCCTGGCGGAAGGGGACAGCGATGGGACGAGCGGTCGGGATCGACCTCGGAACCACGAACTCGGTGGTCGCGGTGCTGGAGGGCGGCGAGCCCACCGTCATCGCCAACGCGGAGGGGGCCAGGACCACACCCTCGGTCGTGGCGTTCGCCAAGAACGGCGAGGTTCTCGTCGGAGAGGTGGCCAAGCGGCAGGCCGTGACGAACGTGGAGCGCACCGCCCGTTCGGTCAAGCGGTACATGGGCGACGCGCACTGGCGTTTCCCGGGCGAAGGCGACGTGGACGGCACCCGCTACCGGGCCCAGGAGCTGTCCGCGCGGGTGCTGCAGAAGCTCAAGCGGGACGCCGAGTCCTACCTCGGCGAGGACGTCACCGACGCGGTGATCACCGTCCCCGCCTACTTCGACGACACCCAGCGGCAGGCCACCAAGGAGGCCGGTGAGATCGCGGGCCTGAAGGTCCTGCGCATCATCAACGAGCCGACGGCCGCGGCCCTCGCCTACGGCCTGGACAAGGAGAACGACCAGACGGTCCTCGTCTTCGACCTCGGCGGCGGCACCTTCGACGTGTCGCTGCTGGAGATGGGTGAGGGCGTCATCGAGGTGAAGGCCACCAACGGCGACACGCACCTCGGCGGTGACGACTGGGACCAGCGGATCGTGGAGTACCTGATCAAGCGTTTCAAGGGCCAGTACGGCGTCGACCTCGCGGGCGACAAGATGGCGGTGCAGCGGCTGCGTGAGGGCGCCGAGCGGGCCAAGATCGAACTGTCCAGCTCGACGGAGACGACGATCAACCTGCCCTACATCACGGCCTCCGCCGAAGGGCCCCTGCATCTCGACGAGAAGCTGACCCGGGCCCAGTTCCAGGAGCTCACCGCGGATCTGCTGGACCGCTGCAAGGCGCCCTTCCACCAGGCGGTGAAGGACGCCGGCGTGCAGCTCTCGGCGATCGACCACGTCATCCTCGTCGGCGGCTCGACCCGGATGCCCGCGGTGACCGACCTGGTCAAGGAACTCACCGGCAAGGAGCCGCACAAGGGCGTCAACCCCGACGAGGTCGTGGCCGTGGGCGCGGCGCTCCAGGCGGGTGTCATCCGCGGCGACGTCAAGGACGTGCTGCTGCTCGACGTCACCCCGCTGTCCCTGGGCATCGAGACCAAGGGCGGCATCATGACGAAGCTCATCGAGCGCAACACGACCATTCCGACCCGGCGTTCGGAGATCTTCACGACGGCCGCCGACAACCAGCCCTCGGTCGGCATCCAGGTCTACCAGGGCGAACGGGAGATCGCCGCGTACAACAAGAAGCTCGGCGTATTCGACCTGACGGGCCTGCCACCGGCGCCGCGCGGTGTGCCGCAGATCGAGGTGGCGTTCGACATCGACGCCAACGGGATCATGCACGTCTCCGCGAAGGACATGGCGACCGGACGCGAGCAGAAGATGACCGTGACCGGCGGTTCGGCCCTGCCCAAGGACGACATCGACCGCATGATGCGCGAGGCCGAGCAGTACGCCGAGGAGGACCGCACCCGCCGTGAGGCCGCCGAGACCCGCAACCAGGCCGAGCAACTGGTCTACCAGACCGAGAACTTCCTCCGCGAGAACGGCGACCGGGTCCCGGCCGACACGAAATCCGAGGTCGAGTCGGCCGTCACCGAGGTGAAGGAGCGACTGGAACAGCAGGCGGACACCGCGGCCCTGCGCGCCGGCGTCGAGCAACTCGCCACCGTCAGCCAGAAGATGGGCCAGGCGATGTACGCCCAGGCACAGCAGCCCCCCACCGAGGAGCCCTCGGCCACCTCACACGACGAGGAGGGCGTGGTCGACGCGGAGATCGTGGACGAGGAGAAGAACCCACGGGACGAGAAGGGCGGCACCGCACAGGGCTGAACCGCTGATGACGAGGGCCTCGGCGGAACGCGGCGGTGTGGGCGGTGTCGCGCGGGGCTGAACCGCTCATGGCGAGGGCCTAGCGGAACGCGGCGGCGTTGCGGTGGGCCCAGTCCGTGAAGGTCCGGGGTGCGCGGCCCAGCACTCGCTCCACGTCGGGGCTGACGCGCTGTTCCGCGGGCGTGGGCTCGCCGAGGATGGCCAGGGTCGTCTCCACCACGGGCTCGGGCATGAACTGCAGCAGCTGCGCACGGGCCTCGTCACGGGTCTGCTCGACGAAGCGGACCGGTTCGCCGAGGGCCTCCGCCAGCGCCTCGGCGCGTTGCCGGGGCGTACTCAGGGCGGGCCCGGTCAGCTCGTGGACCTGCCCGGTGTGCCCGTCCTCCCGCAGCGCCGCCGCGGCGACCCCGGCGATGTCGTCGGGGTCGATCACGGGCAGACCGACGTCACCGAACGGCGCGGCGACGGTGCGCCCGGCACGGACCGAACCGGCCCAGGCGTAGGCGTTGGAGGCGAAACCGCCGGGGCGCAGGATCACCCAGTCCAGGCCCGACCGCCGCACGGCGTCCTCGATGGCCCGTCCGACGCCCCCGTGGGAGACCGACTCCGGCCGGGTCGCGACCCCCTGGGAGGAGAGCAGTACGACGCGCCGCACTCCGCCGGCCCGGGCGGCGTCAAGGATCTGCCCGGGGTCGAGCAGGTGCGCGTCGGCTCCGCCGTTCTGCAGGAACAGCGCGTCGGCGCCGTCCAGCACGGGACGGAGGCTGCCGGCGTCGGTCAGGTCGGCCCTGCGCGCCTGGACGCCTTCCGGCACGTCCGCGTCCGAGACCCCCCGCGAGGTCGCGGTCACCTTCTCGCCGGCCCCGGCGAGTGCCTGTACGAGTGATCGGCCCACGTTCCCGGTCGCACCGGTCACCACGATCATGAGCAACTCCCTTGTTCTGCGGCCTGGTTGCCGATGTCGTGGACGCTAACACCGTCGGTATAGTAGGTACCTAGAGGAAAGTGACTATCCCCAGGGGGCGCGCATGGCCGCTGAGCAGACCGGGGCGGCGTCCGCCGCGACCGTGCCGGAGCTCGCCTGCCCGATCAGCTCAGTCGTGGACATCGTGTTCAGCCGCTGGACCACACCGGTCCTGTGGACGCTCCACACCCACGGCCGCCAGCGCTTCGTCGAGCTGGAACGGCGCATCGGCACGATCACGCCGAAGGTGCTGACCCAGCGCCTGAGGCAACTGGAGCGGGACGGCCTGGTCGTGCGCACCTACCACCCGGAGGTCCCGCCCAGGGTCGAGTACGAGATCAGCGAGCTCGGCCGCAGCCTCGCCCCGCTCTTCGCGCACCTCGCCGACTGGTCGGCCGCCCATCTGGAGAAGGTCGAGCAGGCCCGCCACGCCTACGACAGCGAGAACTAGTGCCGTGGCAGGCGACGTTCGCCCCGTCGCGACGCCCGGCACGCCCTCTCGCCGCACCGGCCGAAAGCCCGAGTACGTCCGTACGAGGGCTTCCGGCCGGCACGCCGGGAGCACGCACCGGACGCCGCTCCTTCACGGGCGAACGTTGCCTGCCGCGGCACTAGTAGTGCTTGGT